>CAXMPL010000167.1:0-10800 GCA_964195125.1 uncultured Kiloniellales bacterium
GAGAATCTCGATATCGGCGTAGTCGTCGGTGCCGAGCACGGTGGCGTTGCGGGTCGCCTGGTTCACCGCGTGCGACATATCGAGCTTGTCCTTGAAGGCGATCCCGAATTCGAGCATCCCAAAAACCATCAGGACGAGCACCGGCACCACGATTGCCATCTCAACGGCTACCGCACCCCGTTCCCAACGGTCACCCCGAGCCTTCGCCACGCGCATTTGCACCCCTCATCGGCAGCTACCTAATGTGGTCTGTGACTGCTATCGGTGGTGGAAGCGGGAAACTTGACGCCAGAACGGATGGGTTCTGGGTCGAACGACCTATCTAGTCAGGAGTCGAGAGTCAACAGTCGAGAGTCGAGAGACAGAATCCGGCACTTGTTAGGAGGTCCGGACTCTCGACTCCGGACCCTTGACTCCGGACCCTTGACTCTCGACTTCTTACTCGATGATCCGGATCGGGTCCCCAACGACGAACGCCGTCCAGGTGGTGGTGTCGTTGACGTCACCGGTGTACAGGTACTTGAACCTGTACCAGCAGCCGAGCCCGGTGCAGGTGTAGTCCGCAGCAATGGGGATCGTGATGGTGAGGACTTGGCCGTTGAACCGCTTGTTCGGCGCGTCGATGACGCACGGTCCCAAGGACTCGGAGTCTCCGCCGTCGGACTCCCAGCTGCACTGGGCTAACGCAACGGAACCGTCATAGAACTCCAACTGGTCGCCTCCGCTGCCACCTGAGATGTCTCCGACATCGAACAACTCGATGATGAGATCCTTGCCGGCGTGCAAGTCCTCGACCTCTGCGAGGAAGATTCTGGTGGCGCTCCCCGAATCGGGGTTGGCGTACACCGACATGTCACCCAGACCAAAGATGCTCGGGGCCGAGCCGGTGGTGGTGACCCGGAATGAAAACTTGTTGTACGACTCCTGACTGTCGTCGTGTTCCATCAGCACTCGCAGTGGATAGATGCCAGGACCTCGGTCGAAGTTTCCGGCGCAACCCGGTTGCCGATCTGCCGAAGTGGCCATGTTGTCCCACAACTCGCCGATCAGCGATTGCGGAGAGACGTCCTCCCAGTCATCCCAGTTGGTGTCGTCCCACCCGGGAATGTCGACACTGCGACCGGGGCTCCGCGGATCGTACTTGATTACACACATCAGCTCGTTGCCGTCTGTGGTGTCCAACGGCGTGGGGTCTGGCCCATACAACATGAACCAGGTGGTTCCAGATTCTTGCTGGTCGCCAGTGAGGAATTTGCCACAAGTATCCGTACTGAAGGGACAGTCGTACCAGGGGCCATCGAAGATCTCCAACGCCAGATTGCCGGCACCCGCCGGGACCTCGATGCCGTACACATAACCACCCGAGGCACTGGCCTGCCCAGGACTCAACGCGGGACGGTGCTCCGGGTTCTGCGGGCAACCCAACCCGGTTGCTTCGCCGAGGCACCCGTCGCCATAGCGATCCCCGTGATTCTTCTTCGCCCAAGTCCCATGGATGCTGACCCAGAACCCCGGCGTCAAGCCGCGGGATGGGTCGGCCCCCAGATACGCCTCAGGGCTGCCCAGGAACAGCGGGAGCGTGTACTGAGCCACCGCGGTGCGTTGGATGTCCACCGAATCGATCCCGAACACCTTCAGGAAGAACGTTGGCACCGAGTGGGTGACCGTCGCCCGCAACTGGTTGTCGTGTTCCACCAGCAAGGGGTCATCGACGAAGTCGATGATCTGGACCGTATCGGGCCCGCCAAGCGACGCATCCACATAGCCGTTCTCCGCCGCCCCTCCGATCCCCTCCGTATGGGCCTCGGCTCGCTGGTCGGGTTCGTAAACGACACCGGACAGAGCAGCGGCATCTGCGCCGTGCTGGATCTCGATGCTGTTCCAGAACAACCAACCCAGATCCACCGCCATCGCCGCCGCTCCCATCAACACGATGAGCATGATCGCCATCATCGGCAAGATCGCTCCACGCTCGAAGCTGCGGACCGACACACGATCGACGTCGCTCATGGGCGGGTCGTTCATGGACAAGAGGCCCCCCCAGTGCCGAACAGGTCCGGCTCCATCCTCGCCCTCGCCGTCTCATGCCATGTTTGCGCCGGGAGCACGAGCACGCCGGTGATCCAGGTGTGCGTGTACATCACCCGAACACCGATCGTATCCACACCGCCGCCGAGCGTGATGTCCCGTCCACATGGCGGGTAATCGGCGGGATTCCCGTACACAGGCCCTCCCATACCGGGGTCCGGGCACGGGTTCCACCCACAGCCCGACCCATCGGGCTGATACCGATCCCACACCAAGGGGGTACCGGTGGCGTTGGCTTTGAAGATGTCGACATGCACGATCGCACCCAGCCTCCCGGAGAGACCCGCTTCCAACGCGTCGAGAACCTCGATGTCGGCATAGTCGTCAGTGCCAAGCACGGTGGCGTGCCGGGTCGCCTGATTCACCGCGTGCGACATGGCGAGCTTGTCGGTGAACGCCAAACCAAACTCGAGCATCCCGAACGCCAGCAAGACCAGCACCGGCACGACAATGGCCATCTCCACCGCCACCGCACCGCGGTCACTCACAGCCTTGAACCTCGGTACATCCCACCTACCCATTGGGAACCTCGGGCTCGATCAGCACGACGGGTTCTCCACCCCGAACCGGGAGGGCTCCATCCTGGCCCGTGTCGTCTCGTGCCAGGTCTGGGTGGAGAAGCCGAGCACCCCGGTGACCCAGGCGTGGGTGTATTCGACCTGGACCCCGACCGTGTCCAAACCATCAGTGGGGTCAAATGCCGTATCCCTGGAGCACGGGGGGTAATCGGCGGGGCTGCCGTATATAACAGGGCTCGCCACAGATGGATCGGGGCACGGGCTCCACCCACAGGTGGAACCGTCCGGCACATAGCGGTCCCAAACAAGAGGGGACCCGTCGGTGGCGGCCTTGAAGATATCAATGTGCACCACTGAGTCGATGCTGGTGGCCCCGACCAGCCCATCCTCAAAGGCTCGCAGAATCTCGATATCGGCTGCGTCTTCGTTGCCACGCACCGTAGCGTCACGGGTAGCCTGGCTCACCGCGTGCGTCATCGCCAGTTTGTCCTTGAAGGCGAGCCCGAACTCGAGCATCCCGAAGAGGAGCAATATAAAAATCGGCATCACGATGGCCATCTCGACCATCACGGCACCGCGTTCCCGACGCATCGCTTTCCCACCCCCGGCCTACAGCACACCCAGTCGCCGCCAGCGTCACACTACCCCGGCACGGCCGCGAGCGGTACCGGTTCGCGGTCGAATACCATGTCTCAGAATTAGGCCGGAATGGCGGAATGGAAGACACGGCGGACTCAAAATCCGCTGGGCGCAAGCCCGTGTGGGTTCGAATCCCACTCCCGGTACCAGGACCCCGCCTCGCCGTCGGGGGTCTAGAAACCCTGGTGATAGCAGGGAATACGGGAAGGTCGTCTTCGCTTCGACCACTACTCGTGCCCAAAGCTCAACTCCGTGGTGCCGCACTCCGAGCGGCCAGGATTGACTGGTTCGAAGCCCACTCCCGGTACCGGGATCCTCGTCACGCTCTCTTGCGGCCGCCGTCTCGGTAGATCCGGTCACTAGTTCGATCGGGATACCACGAAAATGACCCGAGTGCAACGGGAGTCGACAGCTCGAGCTGCTTGGTCAAGAATCGGAGCGCGCACCGATAGGTGACCGGTCGTCTCGACAGAAGTGGAGCCTCTGTTTTTCCCGCTCTTGCCACTGCGTGGCAGGCCGCTCGGGCCCCGGCTCAGCGGACTTCTCTGATCGTTGAAGCCCAGTGGTCGCATCCGCTTCGCCTTCGTTTCCCGCTCTTGGCTAAGGGCCACATCGGGCCACGGCTCCGCACATGGCCGTGCCGACAGAGACCTGGTGCGCCCCATTCGCGGAGCCTCTACCCTCCTGGTATGCCGGAGCGGACCATACGCCTCGTCCGCGAGGGCTTCCCAGATCGAATGCCGCTCGACACCGCGGTGTCCCGGGTCCTCCTGTCCCAGGCCTCGGTTCCGCTTGGACCCGAGACGCTTCGATTGTCGGTGCCGGGACGGGCGGTGGCATTTGGCAAACACGATGTTGTATCGGCAGGTTTCGACCAGGCTGTTGCTGCGACCAGGGCGGCGGGGTTTCAACCGTTCGTCAGGCTGGCCGGGGGGAGGGCTGCCGTCTTCCACGAGCAATCGGTTGCGATGTCGTGGACGATGCCGGACGAACACCCGATCGAAGGCATCCGCGCTCGGTTTGCCGCCGTCGCAGGTGCGCTGACCGACGCGATGGAGTCGCTTGGCATCCCTGCCGAAATTGGCGCCCTCCCCGGCGAGTACTGCCCGGGCGATTACAGCATCCACGTGGGCTCGGTCAAGGTCGCCGGGCTCGGTCAGCGATTGGCACGGTCGGCAGCCCACATCGGAGGGGTGATCGTGGTCGGCAATGGTGCTGCGGTTGCCGATGTCCTCGTACCCGTCTACAAAGCGCTGCGGCTCGACTGGGATCCGGAGACGGCGGGAGCATTGACGGACACCGTTGCCGGCATCGACCCGGAGACGGTGATCGAAGCCGTCGTGGCCAAGGTGGCGACGGATGCGACCATCGAAGAGGCGCGGCTTGCGCCGGAGACGATTGGAGAGGCCTCCACCCTGGCCGGCGACTTCGAGCTTGCGTGATGGCTTGCGTCCCCAGGGCCAACAGCCGAAACTGACCCGATGCGGATCAGCGTCATCAACGGCCCAAACCTCAACCTGCTCGGTAGCAGACAGCCCGAGATCTACGGCGACTGGAGCCTTGCCGACATCGAGAATGGGTGCAGGTTGTGGGCAGCCGCGGTCAACGCAAAGGTCGACACGTATCAGTCGAATCATGAGGGAGACATCATCGACCGGCTGCACGCCGCTCGAAGCGAGGCGGATGCTGTCGTGATCAATCCAGGGGCGTTCTCCCATTACTCCTATGCGATTCGCGACGCCATCGAAGCCATCGAGATCCCGACCGTCGAGGTCCATCTCAGCAACATCAAGGCTCGCGAGCCGTGGCGACAGCATTCTGTCGTCGCCGAAGTCTGCGAGTCGACGATCTACGGCCGCGGCGTCGACGGATATCGCGACGCGATCTGGCATGTGGCGGCGCGGGCGCGTTGGCCATTGCACACGATCGCATACGGCAGCGAACCGTCGCAGGTCGGCGATCTTCGCCTGCCGGCTACCGACGGTCCTTATCCGGTGGCGATCTTGTTCCATGGCGGTTTCTGGCGCGATACACACGGGCGCGATGTGCTCGATGCGGCTGCCATCGCCCTAACCGAGCGGGGCTGGGCAACGTGGAATGTGACTTATCGTCGCGTCGGATCCGGTGGTGGATGGGCGCCAACCATGGCAGATGCATCGGCTGCACTCGACGCCCTCACCACCTTTGCCGGCGATCGCAACCTCGACCTCGACCGCGTCGTCGCCGTGGGCTACGGGGCGGGAGGCCAGTTGGCGATGAGCTTCGGCTCCGGGCTGGCGGAGCCGGCGGTGCGCAAACGGCGTGTCCATCCGGCGGCCGTTGTCGGAATCGCGCCGATCTCTGATCTCGAGGCCGCCTTTGCCGAAAACCTCGGTGACGGGGCCATCGAGGCGTTTCTGCAGGAGACCCCGCAGCACGCTCGGGATCGCTATCGAAGACTGTCACCGGCGGGACTCGTTCCGATCGGGGTACCGGTCCTGGTCGTACACGGCGATGCTGACATGGTGGTGCCGGTAGCAATGAGTCGTTCGTTTGCCGGGCAGGCAGCGGATGCGGGAGACGAGGTCATCTACCACGAGCTGGAGGGCATCGGACACGAAGATCTCATCCGGCCGGGCACGATGGCATTCGAACGCGTCGCCGACGAGCTCGATCTGCTCAGCCGACGAATCGCTGCAGCCGGCTGAGCCCTTCCTCGAGCTCCTCATCGGCGAGGGCAAAGGAGAAACGCGCGTAGCCAGGGGCGCCAAACGCCTCCCCGGGGACAATGGCAATCTGGATGCGATCGAGTAGCAGCGTTGCCAGCTCCATCGACGAGCCAACCGAGTTTCCGGACAGGTCGGCGCCGAACAGCCCTGATACGTTGGGGAAGGTGTAGAAGGCACCCCCGGGAACGGCGCATTCGATTCCTGGAATCTCGTTGAGCATCGCCACCATGGTGCCCCTTCGCCTATCGAAGGCGGCTTTCATCGCGTCCGGGGCGTCGTCGGGGCCGGTGAGTGCAGCCAGCGCCGCTCGCTGCGAAACATTGGCGACATTGGACGAGACGTGACTCTGCATGCGGCTTGCCGCATCGGCAACAGCCGGCGGCCCAATGAGCCATCCGACTCGCCACCCGGTCATGGCGTAGGTCTTGGACACCCCGTTGATCACGATGGTGTGGTCGGCAACCTCCGGGACCACGGCGGGGAGCGAGTAAAAGGGCGGGTCCCCGTAGACCAGCGCGTGGTAAATCTCGTCGGTAACGACCCAGATGCCGTGGCCCGCCGCCCACCGACCGATCTCCTGGATGCGGTCCCGGTCATACACGGTGCCAGTGGGATTCGACGGTGACACGAACAGCAAGACCTTGGTTCGATCCGTCCGTGCCTCCTCCAGCTGGTCGACCGTCACCTGGAAATCGGCAGCGTCGTCTGTGTCGATGACGATCGGGAGCCCGCCGGCGAGCGCGATCGACGCCGGGTAGGTCACCCAATACGGTGCAGGCACCAGCACCTCATCGCCGGGGTCGAGCAAGACCTGGAAAGCGGTAAACACGGCTTGCTTGGCACCGTTGGTCACCACCACCCGACCGGGGTCGACAGCCAGGCCATCGTCAAGGGTTCGCAGCGAGATCGCCTCCCGGAGCTCGGGCAGGCCGGCCGCCGGGGTGTAACGGTGCGTTGCCGGTTCCCTGGCCGCGGCCACGGCGGCTTCGACGATGTAGTCGGGAGTGGGAAAGTCGGGTTCGCCCGCGCCAAAGCCGATGACGGGCTCGCCGGCAGCGCGCAGGCGCTTCGCCTCGGCGCTGATTGCCAGTGTCGCCGACGGCTCGATCTGTGCCGCCCGCTCGCTGATTCCGTCGCTGCGTGCGCCAGCCGGGCTCATCGGGCTACGCCCTCTTTGGGGCTTCTGTGCATCACTACCCTCCCCGGACAGACAACGATAGAGGGCCCCGTGAGCGATCTCGATTCCATCACTATTCCCCCGGAGCTGATGCCGTCGGACGGGCGCTTCGGTTCCGGCCCCGCCCTGGTCCGCCGCGCCGGAGTTGACCGGCTTGCCGCTGTCGCCAGCACCTACCTCGGCACCAGCCACCGCCGCGAGGGTGTGCGCCGGGTCGTTCGGTCCATCCGAACCGGTCTCACCGAGTTGTACGGGCTCCCAGACAGCTACGACGTCGTGCTCGGGGTCGGCGGCGCCACCATGTTCTGGGAAGTCGCCGCCCACTCGCTGATTGCGCAAAAGAGCCAGCATGTCAGCATCGGCGAATTCTCCGAGAAGTTCACCGCGGTGGTCGCGACCATGCCGCATCTCGACAACCCCGCGGTGATCGCGGCACCCCCTGGGTCCGCGACGGCGCCGGTGGCGGACGACACGGTTGATACCTATGCCCTGATCCACAACGAGACCTCGACCGGCGTGCTCGCTCCGCTGGTTCGGCCCGACGGCGACGCAGTTCTCCTGGTGGACGGAACCTCGGCGGCCGGGGCGGTGCGGGTCGATTCAGGGGTCTTCGATGTCTATTACTTCTCCCCGCAGAAGGCTTTCGGGTCTGAGGGAGGGCTGTGGATCGCGTTGTGCTCACCTGCTGCGGTCGACCGGATCGAGCGGATGGCTTCTGAGCGATCGATTCCCCCGATGTCGTCATTGCAGATCGCGCTGGAGAACTCGCGCCAGGACCAGACCTACAACACACCGTCGCTGGCCACGCTTTTCCTGCTCTCCGACCAGATCGACTGGCTCACCGCCCAGGGCGGATTGGGCTGGGCCGAGCAACGGGCACGGTCCTCTTCTGGGATCGTCTATGCCTGGGCCGAGGCCTCTTCCTACGCCACGCCGTTCGTGACCGACGCCGCGGTGCGCAGCCTCACCGTGACCACCGTTGACCTAGACGACTCGGTCGCCGCCGAGGATGTAGCAAGCGTCCTCGCCGCCAACGGGATCGTCGACGTCCTGGGGTACCGGAAGCTTGGGCACAACCAGCTGCGCATCGCCACCTTCCCCAACATCGACCCAGGCGATGTCGAGCTTTTGACCGGCGCCGTCGACTACATCGTCTCTCGGCGATGATCACGCCGACGCTGCGTGGTTGACTCTGTGGACCCCTTCAGCGACTACGACGCCTACGACGCCGTTGGCCTCGCCGGGCTGGTGGCCGCAGGAGAGGTGAAGCCCCGCCAGCTCGTCGACGCAGCCGCCATCCGAATCCAGGCGGTGAACCCGGACATCAATGCCGTGATCTGGCAGTGCCTCGACCGGGCTCGTGACGAGGCTGCGGACCGGACCGATGGACCATTCGCCGGCGTTCCCATCCTGATCAAAGACCTGGTCAGCGACGACGGCACACCGGTCACGTTTGGTTCGGTGTACTTTCGCGACTACGTCGGCGACGTCACCAGCGAGTTCCGACATCGTGTCCACGCCGCAGGTTTCATCGAGGTAGGGAGGACCAACACCCCAGAATTCGGCTTGTTGCCGACGACGGAACCGGTGCTGCACGGCCCGACCAGGAACCCGTGGGACCTCACCCGATCCTCGGGTGGTTCCAGCGGGGGTGCCGCGGCTGCGGTCGCTGCGGGCATCGTCCCGTTGGCCCAGGGAAGCGATGGCGGTGGATCGATCAGGATCCCGGCGTCGGCTTGCGGAGTATTCGGCCTCAAGCCGTCACGGGGACGAAACCCGCGACGGCCGCCGGTTTCCAGTGATTCGTTGTCGGTGGACGGTGCGCTCACCAGGACGGTTCGCGACTCGGCGGCGTTCCTCGATGCGATCCATGGCCCGACACCAGGTGACGAGTACTGGGCCCCACCGCCTTCGGGAACCTTCTCCGATGCGGTGTCCGCCGACCCGGGTCGGCTCCGGATTGCCTATTCGGTGCGCGACTATCGGGGGATCCGCGTCCACCCCGACTGTGAGGCGGCAATCGTGGACACGGCAGAGCTGCTCAACACGCTGGGACACGATGTGGTCCAGGCCGCCCCGCAACTCGACGGTGCTGCCATGAGCCAGGCGTTTCTGGAAATATGGGCCGCCCTCGCCGAACATGGATTCGGCAACATCCTCGGCGCAGCCGAGGAGCTCGAACCTCGAGTACGGCAGCTGCGGCGCATCGCCGGCGACCTGCGCACCATCCGGGTCCTCAGCCGCCTCACCCAAAGGGCAACCGGCAACCCAGCCTTTGAACCGTTCACCTTTACCTTGGCGAATCGTTCGGCGCGACGCTCCCCGGCCGATTTGTTGACCGCGCAGGTTTCGCTGCAGGAAGCCTCCCGCGAGGCCGGTCGGTTCCTGGAGCAGTACGACGTTTTCCTCACCCCCGTTCTCGGATCCCCACCGGTGCCGCTGGGAGCGATCGATCAGACGCTGCCATGGGACGAGTACACGGAGATGATCACGCGCTACGTCGCCTTCACCCCGCTCGCCAACTTCTCGGGGCTCCCTGCAATGTCGGTTCCGCTGTTCTGGACTAGCGACGGCCTGCCGGTCGGCTCGCACTTCCTTGGCCGCTTCGGCGACGAGGAAACGCTGTTCAGTCTCGCCGGTCAGCTCGAGAGAGCGCGCCCGTGGGCAGATCGAAAACCACCGGTGTACGCCAACGTGTGAATTAACGGCCTCCGGTCTCCGCCCTCTAGTTCCGGTCCCGACTTGCGACTTGCGACTACCAGCTGCCGACAGGCAGCTGGTAACTTTCTCCTCATGCACCGTCTGATCCTTTTTCGTCACGGCAAGTCCGATTGGGATGCCTCATATGCCAACGACCGGGAGCGCCCGTTGAACAAACGCGGGGAACGGGCGGCCGGCACGATGGGGGTTGTGCTCCGCCAGATGGGAGAGGCACCGGACCGCATCGTTTCGTCGACGGCGGTGCGGGCGGAGTCCACCGCAGAGATCGCCAGGCTCTCCGGGGGCTGGTCGGGACCACTCGAACTCACCGAGGACCTCTACGGCGCCTCGCCCGATGAGGTGCTGGAGGTGGCGGCACGCCACGGTAGGAGCGCAGAGCGCCTGATGCTCATCGGCCACGAGCCGACCTGGTCGATGGTGGCGACGCAGCTCACCGGCGGACGCGTCGCCGTCCCCACCGGGTCGGTTGTGGGCATTGACCTCGACATCGACGACTGGTCGCAGGCACCCCCTGCGTCCGGGACCGTCGCCTATGCGCTGCACCCGAGGATGTTCAAGGGCTGGGATCTGTGATCGACCTTCGATCCGACACGGTGACCCGTCCGACCGATGCCATGCGCACCGCGATGGCGGTCGCCGACGTAGGCGACGACGTATTCGGTGACGATCCGACCGTCAATGAACTCGAGCGCGCGGTCGCTGAGCTGCTGGGCAAGGAGGACGCGGTCTACGTCCCATCGGGTGTGATGGCGAACCAGATTGCGCTGCGGTCGCACACCACACCCGGCGACGTCGTGGTGATGGAGGCCGAAGCTCACATCAAGGGTCACGAGAGCGGCGCTCCCGCCGCCCTGGCTGGGGTCACCATCACGCCGGTCGTTGGTCATCTCGGTGTATTCACCGCCGAGCAATTCCTGGCGGCCGCGCCCCCACCGCCAAAGGATCTTCC
>CAXMPL010000168.1:0-7551 GCA_964195125.1 uncultured Kiloniellales bacterium
CTGTCAATTTCTCGGAATTGATAGTGGCAGACTCAAGTTATACCACCCGAGACCACTAAGCTCGTCGGAAACCCGTTGTAGAGCTGGAAAACAAGGAGTCAACCAATATGGTACGTGCAGTAGGCATCGACCTCGGAACCACCAACTCGGTGATCTCGATTCTCGAAGGTGGAGAACCCAAGATCATCAGCAACGCCGAAGGGCACCGGACAACCCCGTCCGTCGTTGCCTTCGCCAAGAACGGCGAGGTGCTGGTCGGCGATCAGGCCAAGCGCCAGGCCATCACCAACCCCGACCGCACCGTGCGATCGGTGAAGCGACACATGGGATCCGACTGGTCCATCGAGATCGACGGCAAGCAGTACAACTCCCAGGAGATCTCGGCGCGGATCCTGCAGAAGCTCAAGCGCGACGCCGAGGCGTATCTCGGTGAGGACGTCAAGCAGGCCGTGATCACGGTCCCTGCGTATTTCGGTGACGCCCAGCGCCAAGCTACCAAGGAAGCCGGCCAGGTCGCCGGACTCGAGGTGCTGCGGATCGTCAATGAGCCGACCGCCGCTGCGCTGGCGTACGGACTCGACACCGATAAGGACGACCACCTGATCCTCGTCTTCGATCTCGGCGGTGGGACGTTCGACGTCTCGATCCTCGAGATCGGTGAAGGCGTATTCGAAGTCAAGTCGACGCACGGTGCCACGGATCTCGGGGGAGACGACTGGGACGAGCGTGTCATCGACTGGCTCGTGACTGGCTTCAAGAGCGACCACGGCGTCGACCTGTCCACCGACCCGATGGCGATGACTCGACTCAAGGAGACGGCGGAGAAGGCAAAGATCGAGCTGTCTTCGGTTCAGGAGACAGAAATCAACCTGCCGTTCATCACCGCCACAAACGAGGGGCCGATCCATCTCCTGCAGACCCTCAAGCGCTCGGAGTTCGAGCAGATGACCGAGGATCTCGTCGAAAGGACTCGGGGACCATTCAAGGAAGCCCTCGAAGACGCCGGCGTAAAGGTGGACGAGATCGACCACGTGATCCTCGTCGGCGGTACCACGCGAATGCCTGCCGTCCAGGCTCTCGTCAAGGAGCTCGCAGGTAAGGACCCGCATCAGGGTGTGAACCCGGACGAGGTTGTCGCCGACGGCGCCGCCCTTCAGGCAGGCGTGCTCACCGGTGATGTGACCGGGATCCTGCTCCTCGATGTGACCCCGCTGACGCTCGGCGTTGAGACCGAAGGCGGTGTCGCCAACAAGATGATCGAGCGGAACACGACGATCCCAACCCGTCGTAGCGAGATCTTCACCACCGCGGCGGACAACCAGCCCGAGGTGGAAATCCACGTTCTTCAGGGCGAGCGGCCGATGGCCACGGACAACAAGAGTCTCGGCCAGTTCAAGCTGCCCGGAATCGCCCCGGCACGGCGCGGCGTGCCCCAGATCGAAGTTACCTTCGACATCGACGCCAACGGCATCGTTTCCGTTTCCGCAAAGGACTTGGGAACGGGCCAAACGCAGCAGGTGACGATCACCGGCGGCACTGCGCTGTCCGATGAGGACATCGAGGAGATGATCGGGGACGCCGAAACGCACGCCAAGGAGGATGCCGAGCTCAAGAAGGCCGCCGAGGCCAGGAACAAGGCGGACCACGCCGCCTATCAAATCGAAGGCCAGCTCCAGGAGCATGGAGACAAACTGACCGACGATGAGCGCAAGGACCTCGAAGACAAGGTTGCCACGGTACGCGGCCTGCTCGATGATGAATCGGCGAGCGGCGATGCGCTGAACGGCGCGGCCGACGATCTGATGACCGGTGCCCAGGTGCTCGGTCAGAAGGTCTATGAGGCATCGCAAACCGCGCCAGAGGGCGCCGAGGCTAGCGACGAAGATTCGAGTGCTGAGGCGGACGATGTCGTCGAGGCCGAGGTGGTCGAGGACGATGACGAGGCCTGAGGAGAGTCGCGAGTCGCCAGTCGCGAGTCGCGAGTCGGAAGAACCGGAGCTCCCTGAGGAGGGGGAGGGGAACCTCGGATCGGATGGCGCCGAGGGGGATGCGCCTGGGCCGACGGCGCATGGCCTGGGGCTCGAGCTACCCAGCGACCCTGCTGCCGCCAAGGCGCTATTGCTTGGGGAGCTCGCCGAATCGCGCATGGAGGCCGGAGAGACCCTCGACACGCTGCAGCGAGTGGCGGCGGAGTTCGACAACTACCGCCGTCGCGTCGATCGGGATCAAACACAGAGCGTGGAACGCGCTTCGCAGCGTGTAATCGAGAGTCTGCTGCCAACGCTCGATGCCTTCGATGCCGCCCTGACAGTCGAAGCATCGACGGCGTCCGAAGAGAAGATGCTCGACGGGATGCGCTCGATCAGGGATCACCTGCTCGAGACCCTGGCGCGGGACGGGCTCGAACCGATCCCCGCCCTCGGCGAGGTCTTCGATCCCAAAGTGCATGAGGCGGTCTCGGTAGCACAGGCCGGTGATGGTGAGCTGGTTGTCGATTCGGAACTGCGTCGCGGGTACACGATGCAGGGGAGGGTGATCCGACCCAGCCTGGTGACGGTGGACCATGCGTAAGGAGTGGGTGGACAAGGACTACTACTCCACCCTGGGCGTGGCCAAGGGTGCCTCGCAGAAGGAAATCAAGAAGGCGTTTCGGAAGCTGGCGAGAAAACTCCATCCCGATAGCAGCCCGGACGATGCCTCGGCTGAGGCGAAGTTCAAGGAGGTCAATGAGGCCTACGAAACCTTGTCCGATCAGGAGCAGCGCAAGGAATACGACCACGTCCGCGAGATGGGGTACTTCGTCGGCGATACGGGCGGTCGTCAGCAATACGTCCGGTACGAGGATGTCTTTGGCGGCGGTGGTGCTCGCAGCGGCGGCCTCGAGGATCTGCTCGGCGGGTTCGGTGACGTGTTCGGCCGTACCTCGCGTCGGCAACAGGTGCCGACGCCCGGCCAGGACTTCGAGGCTGACCTCAGCTTGACCTTCCACGATGCGTTGTCTGGGGACACCAAGACGTTGACGATCAACGGCGAGCAGGTCAAGGCGAAGATCCCCATGGGAATCGCAGACGGGACCAAGATTCGGCTGCGGGGACGAGGCGGGCCGGGAGCCAACGGCGGCCCCAACGGCGACACGTATGTACGCGTCCACGTCGCCGACCACCCGATCTTCGCCAGACCGGACAAGAAGAACCTTGCGATCACGGTCCCTGTGACCTTCGCCGAGGCGGCCCTGGGATCGGTGATCGAGGTCCCGACCCTGAACGGATCCACAAGGATCCGGGTCCCCGCAGGAACCCAGAGCGGCAAGACGATGCGTTTGTCCGGCAAGGGCGTGGAAACAGCAAACGGCTTCGGGGATCTCCTCGTCACCGTCGAGGTGGCCGTCCCGACCAAGCTCACCGACGAGCAGCGCAATCTGTTGGAGGCACTGCGGGACGAATCGCAAGCGGAGAACCCGCGGGCACATCTGGGGGTGTGACGATGGCCCAACCCGACGAAGCCGCCGTCTACATCATCTCGGTCGCTGCAGAGCTTTCGGGGATGCACCCGCAGACGCTGCGTATCTACGAGCGAAGGGGTCTCATCGATCCCTACCGGACCCCCGGGGGCACGCGACGCTACTCCGAGGCCGATCTGGAGCGGCTCGCCACCATCCAGGAGCTCACCAGCGTGGGGGTCAATCTCGAGGGGGTGCGTCAGATCCTTTCGTTGCGCAACGACAACGATCGGCTCCGCTATCAGGTCCGGCGGTTGCGTCGCATCATCGAAAACGCCCAGGCCGTGGGGAACGTTGAAGCCAAGGTGATCGAGATGGGGGTGCGGCCCCGGTTCCTGCCGGACGTGCCGAGAGACTGAGAGCCGGCTGGCAATTACCAGCTACTAGTTACCAGACTCAAGCACGACATTGGTAACTGGAAGCGAGCGCAGCGAACTGGCTCAGCCATCCAACATCCGGCGGATCTCCGAGCTCACCATCTCCGACGTGATCAGGGCGTGCTTCTCGATAGCGAATTGGGGCCAGGGAGCATCGGTGGCGGCGAACCTTCTGACCGGTGCCACCAGGTCGTAGCCACACACCTCGGCGATGGTCGCCGTCACCTCGGCGCCCACGCCACCCGTACGCTGTGGCTCCTGGACGAAGAGCATCCTGCCGGTCTTGCGCACACTGTCCGCCACCGTGTCGACATCCCACGGGTAGATCGTTCGCAGGTCGATGATCTCGACCCCGATGCCCTCTTCCGCTGCTGCCTGAGCTGCCTTCAGCGACACCGGGACCATCCCACCGTAGGTCACCAGCGTCAGGTCGCTCCCGTGGATGCGCACCCGCGCCTTGCCGATGGGGATCTCGTAGCGGCCCGCTGGTACGTCCTCTCTCCCGGCCCTGTACAGCACCTTCGGCTCGAGAAACATCACTGGGTCGTCGGCGGCGAGGGCAGCGGTGAGCAGGCCCTTGGCGTCGTAGGGAGTCGAGGGGATGACCACGACGATGCCGGGAACGTGCATGAAATAGGCCTCGGGGCTGTCGCAGTGATGCTCGTGGGCCCCGATCCCAGCTCCGTTGGGCGAACGCACCACCACAGGGACCGCGGCGTGGCCGCGGGAGCGAAAGCGCACCCGCCCGAGGTGGCTTGCGATCTGATCGAACGCCGGGTAGATGAACCCTTCGAACTGAATCTCGGCAACCGCTCGGCTCCCCGAGATCCCCATGCCGATGGCGGTGCCGACGATGCCCGACTCGTTGACGGGGGAGTCGATGACGCGTTCATCACCGAACTTGGCATGAAGGCCTTCGGTGATGCGGAACACACCTCCGGCCACCCCGACGTCCTCACCGAGCAGCACCATCGACGGGTCATCCTCCATGGCTTCGTGGAGGGCAGCGTTGATCGCGTCCGCCATCGTCCATTTTTCGGTCGGGCCAACGGGCTCGTTCTCATCGCCGGCGATCCAGACCTCGTCGAGACTGAACGGACTCTCGGGCTCGCCCGCCGCTCGCTCGATCTCGTGGAGTTGATCTACCAGCAGTTGCGGAACCTTGGCGTAGGCATGCCTGACGATGTCGTCGCGTCCGGGGAGCTCGATGGCCTCGACCCGCAACAGCGCCTCGTCGAACTCGGCTCTGGCCGACTGCTCAGCTGCCTCCTCGCGCCCAGCGTCCCACAAGCCCCGGCGCTCCAGATAGCTGCGCATCCTGAGCATCGGGTCGTATGGCCGGAAGGCCAGTTCCTCGTCCGGGGTCCGATACAGGTGGGGATCGTCGGCGGTGGCGTGTGGGCCGTACCGGTAACACACCGCTTCGATCAGGGTCGGGCCGCCACCGGCCACGGCACGGTCGACGGCCTCCACGGTTACCGCGTACACCGCCAGCGGATCCATGCCGTCGACCCGCACACCCGGCATCCCGTAAGCGGTCGCCTTTTGTGAGATCGTCTCCGAGGCAGTCTGCTTCTCGTACGGGACAGAGATGGCGTAGAAGTTGTTGGAGATGACGAACACGGTCGGGGTCTTCCACACACCGGCAAAGTTGAGCCCGGAGTGAAAATCTGTCTCCGAAGTGCCCCCATCGCCGAGGTAGGCGACGGTGACAACATCCTCGCCGCGCTGTCTGGCGGCATAAGCGTGGCCGACGGCGTGGGGCAGGTGGGTGGCAATCGGAACAGTGAGCACCATTTGGTTGTGAACCTTCTGGTCCCACATGGCGTTTGGCAGTCCCAGCCAGTAGGAGAGCACGACGTCCAACGGCATCCCCCTGGCGATCTGGACGCCATGCTCGCGGTACCCGGGGTAGGCGAAGTCGTCGGGTCGCATCGCCATCGCAGAACCGACCTGGATGGCTTCGTGCCCCTCGAGAATGGCAAATGTGCCGAGGCGACCCTGCCGCTGGGCCGCAGTTGCACGCCGGTCGAAGACTCGGGTATTGATCATGTGCGTGTACATCGTCACGAATTCGTCTTCGCTGACGTCGGGCTCATCCCCGACCACGGCACCGTCCTTGTCAAGCACGCGGACGAGCGCGGGGTCGTCGAGCAGGCTCGGATCCATCATGGCGTCACCCCGACGGCTTCGAGTGCACGCAAAAAGCGACGATTCTCGCCCTCGGTGCCGACCGTCACCCGGATGATCGGCCCCATCGGCCGCACGATTACGCCCTCCTTGAGCAGCCGGTCTGCAACCTCCGCAGACTCATCGATCATCATTGCGACAAAGTTGGCCTGGCTCGGCGCATGCTCGATGCCTCGCTCGGTGAGGCCTTGCTCGAGCCGGAGGCGCCCCTCGGTGTTGGCATCGGCGCGCTCGGCCACATGTTCATCGTGGGCGAGGGACTCGAGCGCCGCCACTTGGGCGATCGAGCTGGCGGAGAACGGCGGCTGGGTCGTCTTCAACTTGGCGATCGTGTCCGCGTTGCCTATCGCATATCCAATGCGAAGGCCGGCCAGCCCATAGATCTTGGAGAAGGTCCTGGTGACCACGACATTCTCCCGTTCCGATGCGATGGGCAGCGCCGTGGCGTAGTCAGCCGCGGTTACGTAGTCGTGATAGGCCTCGTCGACCACAACTAGTACATGGTCGGGCACCGCATCGATGAACGCTGCCACATCTGAACTCGAGCGGTACGTCCCGGTCGGGTTGTTCGGATTGCATAGATATGCGGCTGTCGTGTCATCACGAATAGCGGCTCGCATCGCATCGAGGTCGTGGCGCCAATCCTCGTCCAGCGGCACCTCGATCGGCCCGCTGCCTGCGACCAGAGAGGCGATGGCGTACATGACGAAGGACGGGCGGGCGAAGAGCGCGCTGGTTCCCGGCCCGCCCACAGACAAGGCGATACAACCGAGGAGCTGGGTCGATCCGGCGCCGAGCCACACCTGCTTCGGGTCGACTCCGTGCCGCTCCGCAAGGGCATTGACCAAGTAGTACCCGGAGTTTTCTGGATAGCGATTCACATCGGTCGCAGCAGCGGAGATCGCCGCTACAACCTCGGGGAAGGGCTCGGTGGGCGATTCGTTGGATGCCAGCTTGGCGATGTTCGTGAGGCCGAGCTCGCGCGACACCTCGGCGATCGGCTTCCCTGGGCTGTACGTGGGAATTGCCTCCAGGTCGGCTCGGTACGTCGGCAAGCAGGGAGCTCCTTTCGGTCAGAGATCGGTCAGCAGGGTACTTGGTGGGGAAGTCGCGAGTCGCAAGTCAGGGGTCATACGTCGCAAGTCAGGGGTCGCAAGTCGCAAGCGAGGATCGGCCTGACTCACCAAGTCTGTCGGTACTTGGTACTTGGTACTTGGTACTTGGAAGACGCGCGGATAGGTCATCGGCCGTCTCGACAGTCCGAGTGCATTGCTTCCCGCTCTTGCCGCTACGCGGCGGGCCGCTCGGGCCCCGGATCAGCGGATAGCTGTTCTCAGATCGTGGCGGGATTGTGCCCTATCCGCTGATCCTCTTGGTACTACTTCTTTCGCCGGGCGCGTTTGGCGTCGGCAGCCTCGGCCCCGCTGACCTTGATCACTGCTCCCGCGGCTTCGAGGCGGTCGGTGAGCGAAGCACGGAACTTCC
>CAXMPL010000169.1:0-3136 GCA_964195125.1 uncultured Kiloniellales bacterium
GTGACCAGACCGCGGATCCGCAACGCCTTGCCAAACACGCTTCGCTTGAAGGTCCTGCTGGCGTCGGGACGCTGGGCGAGCACCTCAGCCTTGGCCCCTTCCATCGCCCGGCCGAACGGCACCATCGACGGGCACACCACCTCACACGCCCGGCACTGCAGGCAGAAGTCCATGATCTCACCGAACCGCTCGTCGACGACCATGGTCCCCTCGTGGACGACGCGCATCGCGGCGAGCCGGCCTCGTGGCGAGGCGGCCTCGTCGCCGGTGAGCTGGAAGGTGGGACACACCGGAAGGCACAGCCCGCACTCGACGCATGCGTCGAGCTCTACCTTTGTCGGCGCGAACTCGGTAACCCAGCTCATCAGATCCCTCCGGGGAGGATCCCTGGATTGCAGATCCCCGCCGGGTCAAAACGGTCCTTCACCTCACGCTGTAGTTCGACCGAGTCCGGTGGCGATCCCCAAGCCCCGAGCTTGCGCCGCAGGTCGTTCGGGGATGCCTCGACGACGAGCGTCCCGCCCACGGACTCCGCCCATGCCCGTGCGGCGGAGAACCCATCGGATGTGATCCGGTCGTAGCCCGCCTCGACAATTCCGACGCCGTATTGGGCGACCCAGTCGGTGGCGTCGAGATCCCTTGCCGCCACCACTGCCTCATCGACGAACCGGGCCGGGATCCGGAAGCTCAAACGGAGTGGCGGGTCGTGCGGTTCCGGCCAGTCCAGACCATCGCTGCTCCGGCCCCCAATCGCCTCAACCTGAGCGTCAACCTCTTCCATGGTGCCGCCAAGGTAGACACGTGCGTTCCCCCCCGTACCGAGGACGGCGAGCGGTCGATAGGCGACGTTTCTGGCAACTTCCGCGTCATCGACGACGACCGTTGCCGCGGCCCGCGGTTGCGACCACAGTTTGAGCAGCACCGGGCCGATGAGGCCGAGGGTCCCGAAGGACCCGGTGAGCAGCCGCGGCATTCCGTACCCCGTCGATGCCTTGACGACCGGGCTGCCGCCGGTCACGACCTTCCCGTACCCGGTCGCCGCGGTAGCCTGAAGGATCCGATCCCTGGTCGGCCCATAGCGGAGTCGCCGGTATCCCGACCGGCCGGCAGCGACCACACCCCCGACAGTGGCGTTTGGCTCGGTCTCGGGAAGAACAGCGGTCAGATTTCGATCGGTGAGTGCGGCCTCTAGCTCGCCGAGCGTCACACCGGCCTCCACTGCCACCGTCAGGTCATCCGGTTGATAATCGATGATGCGGTTCATCGCCGTTGTGGTGATCACGAGGTCGGCATCCACCGGGTTCCCGATTTGGCGGTGTGTTCCCGCCCCGTAGAACGCAACGGCCTGGCCCACCGCTGTGGCAGCGCCGAGAATCTCCGCCGCTTCCTCCATCGAGGTGGGGGCGACGATGAACTCGGCATCGACAGCGACGGTTGGATCATGGAGGCGGCTCAGGAGGCGCTTTGTCGCGGCCGCCAGCGTGGTCATCCCGTGCCCCAATCGAAGCAGCGTGCGCCGTCGGGAAGTATCTTTTCGGGGTTCAGAACGCCGCCTGGGTCGAATGCCTCACGCAGCCTGGCCTGCGCGTCGAGATCCTCAGCAGAGAAGACGCTGGACATGAGTTCGCGTTTCTCGAAGCCGATCCCGTGCTCGCCGCTGAGCGTTCCACCGGCGGCAACGGCAACGGTGACCATCTCGCGAGCGGCGGCGACGACGCGCTCCGTCATACCGGGCTCGGAGGCGTCGAACGACACCAGCGGATGAAGGTTTCCGTCGCCAGCGTGAAAGACATTCATCAGGCTGATGTCGTGCCTTTCAGCAATCTCATAGGTCTTAGCTATCACCTCGACGATCCTGGTGCGCGGGACCACCGTGTCGTTCAGGTAGTAGTCCGGCGCGGCTTGGGCAATCGCGCCGAACGCCGACTTCCTGCCCTTCCACAGCAACGCTCGCTCCGACTCATCGGTCGCCACCCGGACACTGGTTGCCCCGTTCGCGATCGCGATGTCGTTCAGCAGGTCGATCGAGGCGGCGGTCCCTGCCGGATGGCCCAAGACATCGGCGAGAAGCACAGCGGCGGCATCGGTTGGATAGCCGGCATGCACGAAGTTCTCCACAGCCACGCACATCGGGTTGTCCATCATCTCGAGGGCGGCGGGAACCAGGCCGGCACCGATCACATCCGACACGGTCCTGGCCGCGTCCTCGATGGCGTCGAACGCCATGAGCAGGGTGGCGGCGTCCAGGTGGTTCTCGGTGAGCCGGACAAGCACCTTGGTCACGATGCCGAGGGTCCCCTCGCTGCCCACGATCACACCGCGCAGGTCGTACCCTGGAGTATCGGGAGCAGCACCACCGAGAACGACGGTACTCCCGTCTGCGGTCACCAGCTCGACGCCGAGGATGTGGGCGACCGTCGAGCCTTCGGCCAGACAGTGTGGTCCGCCGGCATTCGTGGCCACGTTCCCACCTATGGTGCACGCCGACTGCGACGACGGGTCGGGGGCGAAATGCAAGCCCCGGTCGGCGGTCGCTTCAGAAAGGTCGAGATTGACGACGCCGGGACCGACCCACGCCGTCCTCCCGACCTCATCGATCTCGAAGATGCGGTTCATCCTGGTGAGGACGACAAGCAGCGATCCCTGCTGAGGAACCGCCCCCCCGGCAAGCCCCGTTCCGGCTCCGCGGGCAACGATTGGCATGCGATGGGCCCGAGCGATCTTGACGACAGCAGCCACCTCATCGCTGCTCTCAGGAAACACCACGATGGGGGCACCCCCGCGGCGTAGACCGGCGTCCTTTGCGAACAGATGCTGGTCGAGCGGGTGGTCCCGCACCCGGTCATCACCCAGAAGCGCGGTCAGCTCGTCTACAGCCCTAGCCATGCGCGCAGCGTAACGAACATGCGAGCCCTGGGCTCGCATGTTCGGTAGGCGGACCTGGCAGCCCACAGTTCACCTCCGTTGGGATGGTCGGAGCTGAACCGTGGGCCGGCAGCGTCGGATTCCGGACCCCTGAGCCCTGGGTTGGCAGGCGCGCTAGGCAGGTCCCCAGCCGCCACCCCCGGGGGTGAGTACGCGGAGGCGGTCCCCCGGCTCCACCTCGAGGGTGCACTTCGCCTCCAGCCGTTCGGCA
>CAXMPL010000170.1:0-12500 GCA_964195125.1 uncultured Kiloniellales bacterium
GGGGTGTAGCAATCAAACCGGCACGCACCTGGTGAGCGGGCTCACCGCCGGCGAAGGTTGCGGAATGATCAAGACCCTCGCCCCAGGGACACCCGGATGCAACTTCCCCGCTTGCACCTCCGGCGGCGGCAACCCGCCCAACCCGGACCCGACGGCTCTCAACGCCCGGTTGACCAGGGCGCCCATCGACCACCGGTACAACTGCAAGCCGGATTATGCGACGGTTCCTCCAGCCATTTCGTGGGCCACCTCGGCATTGACGGCGGCGAACGGCCAGGACATTCGTGGGTGTGCCGAGGCGGCCGCTCCGCACATCGACGATCTGATCCAGGCCGTTGGTGAGACCGGGATGCCCGCCGGGTTCCAGTCGTGGACGGCTGCCGGGTATCCCTGCACCATCGAGGGCCCACCGAGCACGACCACGCTGGTTCCCCAAGGGGACTGGTATGTGGACTGCGCTGCGTTCGTCAACAAGCGAACCATCGTGTTCCAGGGGGGCAACGTCGTCTTTGCCGGATCGGTCGACGTTGAGTCGAGCGCGATACTTGCCATCAACGCCACCCCGGTCACCTTCGCCCCGGTCGACCCCGAAGCGTGGGTGTTCCTCCGCTCCGGTGCCTTCAGAAAGGCCGGCGATGCGGTGTTGATCATGAACAACACCATGCTGTACGCCACCAAGAGCGCCCATGTGGAGATGGCGGGCGGTGCGGGCACCCTCACCTGGGTGGCCCCGGATCAGGGCGACTTCGATGATCTGGCGTTGTGGGGCGACTCGGCGACGACACATCTGTGGGCCGGTCAGGCCGACCTTACCCTCGACGGGGTGTTCTTCACCCCGCTCGCTCAAGCGGAGTACGCCGGAACCGCCGGACAGAACCAGATCCGCGCCCAGTTCGTCGCCTATCGCCTCCATGCCCGCGGCCAGGGGTTACTGGTGGTGGCCCCCGGGCTCGGCCGGACCGTCGAGTTCCCCCTCCCCCCGGAGTCGATGCTGATCAGGTAGGTACCGGGCCGCCGATCCCCGGTCAGCGGCCAGACGCAGTCGCGGACTCGCCGGACCGGGGGCCGGAAGCCGGAGACCTTCTCCTTATCGACTTCTCAGGTTCTCCTGCTTTCCCATAGGCCCTAACTAGTCACCTGGTCGCCCGTTGAAACTCGTGTCATACAACGGAATTCGTAAGTGGACGGGTCCTTCGACCGATGGTGACTACCCGCAGAATGGACAAATGGACTAGCTTGACTACGGAGAGTGGTCAAGATAAACTAACAGTGGGCGTGGGGCTCAGGTGGTTGGCATCGCACCAAGCAAGAGGGACCGTCGATGCGAACCACACAGTCGGGCCGCCGTCCGACCAGCACCCAGGCCACGCACTGCGCCGCGGGATCCCTGGGTCAGTGCTCGAAAGGTCTTCCGCAGCTCACGGATGCACTGACGAGCGAGCGGGGCACCATCCTCCCCCTCATGGCCCTGCTTCTCGTCGTGCTCGTGGGCGCGGCCGGCTTCGCCGTCGACTTCGGCTGGGTCTACTGGAACAGCATCGAGATCCAGCACGGCGCCGACGCCGCTGCCCTTGCCGGGGTGGTGTATACCGCAGAGGATCCTGACAAGGCCAAACAGGAGGGACGGGCGATCGCCGCTACCAACGGGTACCTCGACGAATCGCTCGGCGGGCCCGACATCGTCGAGATCATCGACTTCGCCGACGACGAAAACGCCGTCGAAAACGACTCTGAACTCCGAGCGTCCATCACCCACGAGGTTCCGACCTACTTCATGAAGGTATTTGGGATCGAAACGGTGACGATCAAGCGCACCGCAGTTGCCCGCTACGTACTGCCGCTGGCTCTTGGGAGTCCCGAGTCCTACTTCGGCAACGACCCCGCGCTGGGCATTGAGCAAGGTCTGTGGGGGAGCATCCACGGCACCTATACCCCGAAGCGCGACGGTGACCGCTACTCGGCGCTGTGCGATGGCAGCGGCAGCGGGAGCAGCTGCCCTCCGAACCCCGAACAGCGGCCGTCCTCGGATTGGGGCACAGTTGATGCTGAGGGGGGGTATCTCTACGGCATCGAGGTGGCCGAAGGAGCTTCGGCTCTCACGATCGAGATCTTCGACGGTCCCTACTACGACGGTGGCGGCTCGCTCGAGTTTGCCGGGGACAGTTCGATGAGCAGCAGCGACAACATCGTGACCTGGTTCATGCTGTACGGCCCCGATCCAACCCCTCTCGACACCACAGATGGCAATGAGCTGCTGTGCACGGTCCGCTACGAGTCGAGAGACAGCAGGACCGAAGATTTCCCTGGCTGGAACCCAAGCTGGGAGAGTTTCGATGAGGCCGATCCCGCGGTTCTGGCCACGATGTGGGACAACATGGCGACGTCGGCTGACCAGCAGTTCTGCGTAGGCGACTTCGACCGGGGGCCTGGAATCTACCCGCTGCGCGTCATGGTCGAGCACAGCGATTCGCAGAAAGGCCGAAACAAGTACTCGCTTCGCACCGGCACCAGCGGGCCCAAACCCTATATCTCTGGTCTCGGCGACATCGGGATCTACGCCAACGTGGAAGACGGTGGTTCGTCCGAGTTCTACCTCGCCAAGGTGGAGGAGAAACACGCCGGCAAGAACCTCATCATCGAGCTGTGGGACCCAGGTGACATAACCGGCGGCAACAACTCGGACAACGTGCAGGTATATGACGGCTTCGGCAGCATCCCGGACTGTTCGTGGTCGGCGACCAACGGAGACTCTGGATCCGGGCCTTGCATCATCACCACAGGAGGAAAGGTGTTCAACGGCCACCTGGTCACCATGGTCCTCCCCATTCCCGCCGACTACACCTGCGATGGCGACACGTGTTGGTTCCGTATCGAGTACCAATACCCCATTGGGTCGGTCCACGACTCGACCACCTGGGCCGCGTACATAGAAGGCAATCCGATTCGCCTCATCAAATAGCGGTCCCTCGGCTTCGCCGAGCGGAGTCGCAGGTCGCAAGTCTCAAGTACCAAGTACGTCTGCTTTTTCTTTCTTGTTACTCGTTACTTGTTACTCGTTACTCTGTCCGACATGCCCAAGCTTGCCTTGCTCGACGGACACAGCCTCGCATATCGGGCTTTCTACGCCCTTCCAAGTGATCTAGCGACCCCCGCTGGCCAGGTGACCAACGCCGTCTACGGATTCACCTCCATGCTGATCAAGCTGCTCGGCGACGAGTCCCCCGACGCCATGGCTGTCGCCTGGGATGTCCGCGGACCAACCTTCCGATCTGAGGCGTACCCGGAGTACAAGGCGCAGCGCGACCGGGCTCCCGATCTATTCATCGGTCAGCTCCCGCTGATCGATGACGTGCTCACGGCGATGCAGATCAGCCAGATGCGCATCGCCGGTTACGAGGCGGACGACGTGCTCGCAACCGTTGCTGACCGTGCCAAGAAAGAGGGGTGGGAGGTCATTGTCGTTACCGGAGATCGGGACGCTTTCCAACTGATCGAGCCCGGCGTCTCCGTGATGTACACGCGGCGCGGCATTACCGATACGATCATTGCAGACGCTGACTGGCTCCAGGAGCGATACGGCATCGCCCCCGACCAATACGTCGACTACGCCGCCCTTCGCGGCGACACGTCCGACAACCTCCCTGGGGTTCCCGGGGTGGGGGAGAAGACGGCAGCGAAATTGATCAACGAACACGGCGATGTGGCGGGCGTTATCGCTGCCGCCCGCGATTTCTCGCCGAAGCTACGAGAGAACGTTGTGGCGTCGACGGAACAGATCACCCTCAACCTCGACCTGATGACGCTGGTGCGTGATGTCCCGGTCGATGTTGACCTTGGCGAGTTCTCGCTCACCGAGTTCAAGGAGGAGCTCATCCGCCCCGTTTTCGAGGACCTCGCTTTCCGCACCCTGTGGGACCGCCTGGCCGAGCTGGGTGGCCTGGAGGGTGCACCGGTAGAGGTGCTGGAGACTGAGGTGATCACGGTGCGTGAGCCAAAACGGCTGGCGCAAATGGGGAGCAGTGGAGCATTGACCATCGAGCCGGTATGGGAGGAGGAGATGCTCGCCGGCGTCGTTGTCGCCGGCGACCCCGCTTCTTTTGTGCGATCAGAAGATCTCGACCACCTGGTGTCCGATGCTCCCGGGCTGGTCGGTCACGATGTCAAGCCGCTGGTCCGGGCGCTCACCGAGATGGGAATTGACCCGCCACCCGTCGTCTTCGACACTGCCCTTGCTGCCTATGTGGTCAACCCGGCCCTGCGCGCCCCCGATCTGCCCGCCCTCGCCGAGAAAGAGCTAGCGATCGTCGTCGACGGCGTGGAAGCCGAGCGCGAGCAACCTCAGGGTGCATTCGACTTCGAGGGCCCGCAAGGCCCGGATCTTGGAGGGGCCGCCAGACGCGCCGTCGCCACCGAGATGCTGGTGGAACCGATGCGTCGCCAGCTCGAAGCGCGAGGGGGAACCGCCCTCTATGAGGAGATCGAACTGCCGCTGATACCGATCCTGGCCAGGATGGAGATCGCCGGCGTCGGCATCGATGCCGACTTCCTCGATCGGCTCGGCACAGACCTCAAGGAGCGACTGGCAACTCTCGAGGAGAGGATCCATCGCGAAGCCGGGGAGCCGTTCAACATCAACTCAACCCTGCAACTCAGAGAGGTGCTGTTCGATCGCCTTGGGCTGCCGGTTATCAAGAAGACGCCGAAGGGGGCTGCTTCCACCGACGCCTCCGTTCTCGAGAAGCTGCGCGAGGAACACCCGATCGTCGACGATCTCCTCACCTACCGCGAGCTGGAGAAGTTGCGCTCAACCTATGTCGATGCGCTGATGCGCCTGGTCGACGACGATGGACGGATCAGGGGCCGCTTCAACCAGATGGGGGCTGCCACCGGCAGACTGTCACAGGAACAGCCAAACCTTCAAAACATCCCTGTCCGCACCGAGGAGGGTAGAGCGATCCGTCGTGCCTTCACCGCAGATGAGGGAAACCTGCTCCTGATTGCCGACTACTCGCAGATCGAGCTGCGGATTCTGGCCCATCTGTCATCCGACCCCGGGCTGGTTGACGCCTTCCACCGGGATATTGACGTGCACGCTGCCACTGCGGCCAGGGTCAACCAGGTCGACCTCGACGCGGTGACTCCCGACCAGCGGCGCAAGGCGAAGATGATCAACTTCGGACTGCTATACGGCATGGAGGCGTACGGCCTGGCGCAGCGACTCGACATCGACAGAGAAGAGGCCCAGGCCCACATCGACGCCTACTTCGCCCAATTCCCCGAGGTCAAGGCCTATCTACAGGGCGTGGTAGAGCGGGCAACGGTCGAGGGCTACACGACGACCTTGCTCGGTCGTCGGCGTTACCTACCAGAGCTAGCGAGCCCGCGCTTCAGAGACAGGCAAGCGGGTGAGCGAATGGCCCTGAATGCCCCGATCCAGGGTTCGGCTGCCGACATCATCAAAAAGGCGATGATCGACCTCGATCGAGAGCTTGGCGGGCGATCCGCGGAGATGTTGCTCCAGATCCATGACGAGCTCGTCATCGAGGTGCCTGAGGACGAGGCGGAAGACGTAGCAGAGGTCACCCGTGAGTTGATGGAGAGCATCGTCGATCTCACGGTCCCGCTCAAGGTAGATGTCGCAAGCGGAAAGACGCTGGCAGACGCGAAGCAGTGATGAGTCGCAAGTCGCCGAACTTCTGTATTCCTGCTCGTGACTTGCGACTTGCGACTTGCGACTCGTTCTGTGTTGCCTGTTGCGTGGCCTGCGCGGTACCATCCCCCTGCCCGATGGGACCCGTCTTTCGCGCCCGTTGGGAATCCCAGTACACAGGAGCCGATTCCTTTCCATGACCACGAACGAAACCGATCTCGCCCCCAACGGCGAGGAGACTGCCGAGGCCTTGCCCGAGGCAGCAGACGACACAGCCAGCCCTTCGGAGCCGAAAACATCGACTGAAGAACTTCAGGCCGGAGATGCGGACGCTCCGGAGACCGCACCCGAACACACGACGCCAGATCAGGAGACCGGCACCGCCGTCGGTGACGGCGAAGCCGGCCTGGAGCCGGAAACGGACGCCACGGCCGAGATATCGGCGCCGACCGAAACGGTCGCTGAGGACGAAATCGGGATGGAGACCGCAGCTGGTCCCACCTCCGATGCGAGCGGCGAGCCGGCCCCGTCGGTGGACGCTACGGCCGAAGACGCGGCCACCAAGATCCCACGCGGTGAGCGCCCCGCCATCACCGCGCCAAAGGCGATCGGAGACATCCCAGACGACCTGTCTGCAGACGATTTCGCCAAGGCGATCGAACAGACGGTCTTTGAGTTCAAAGAGGGCGACATCGTCGCCGGGACCGTCGTTCGCATCGACCAGGACGAGGTGCTTGTCGATATTGGATACAAGTCGGAAGGCGTCATTCCGCTGCGGGAGTTGTCGATCCGAAACGCCGCCAAGCCCGGCGAGATCGTCTCGGTAGGCGAAGACATCGAGGCGCTCGTCCTCCAGAAGGAGGACGACGCCGGTCGTCTCGTCCTGTCCAAAAAACGCGCCCAGTACGAGCGGGCATGGGGCCGTATCGAGCGCATCATGAACGAAGGTGGAACCGTCACCGGCCCGGTGATCGAGGTGGTCAAGGGAGGTCTCATCGTCGACATCGGGCTGCGCGGCTTCCTTCCAGCGTCGCTCGTGGATCTGAGGAGGGTGCGCGATCTACAGCCCTTTGTGGGTGAGCCGATCGAGGCCAAGGTCATCGAGCTCGACCGCAACCGCAACAACGTCGTGTTGTCGCGCCGCGCCTACCTCGAGGAGGAGCAGGCCGAGCAGCGTCACGAGTTCCTGTCGGACCTCAAGCCCGGTGACGTACGAGATGGGACCGTGTCGTCGGTCGTCAACTTTGGTGCGTTCGTTGATCTCGGTGGCATGGACGGCCTGGTCCACGTGTCCGAGTTGTCGTGGCAGCACGTCAACCATCCCGGCGAGGTGGTCAACGTCGGAGACAAGGTGCAGGTGAAGGTGCTCGAGGTCGATCATGACCGGGAGCGGATCTCGCTTTCGATCCGCCAAACCACCGGCGATCCATGGGAGCAGTTCGTCGAAGGCACCGAGGTTGGGACCATTCTGGATGGGGTCACAACCAAGACCGTTCCCTTCGGTGCCTTCATATCGGTGGGTGATGGCGTAGAGGGACTAGTCCATGTGTCAGAGATCGCCATGCACCATGTGGAAAGTCCCGAACTGGAGCTCTCGCTTGGGCAGGAAGTTCGGGTAAAGGTAACGGAGATCGATGCCGACAGACGACGGGTGAGCTTGTCGATCAAGCAGGCTCTTCCCGAATGGGAGGATCGCTCTTCGTGGAGCGAGCGCAAGCCGACCAAACCCAAGGCGAAGGAGTTCCAGCGTGAGGACGAGGCAGAACCAGAGCCATCGTTCAATGCGGATGCCTCACTCGAGGCCATCCTGCAGGAGCTCAAAGAGCGGGGAATCGGGCGCAGCTAACCCACGAATCCTTGACGCACTAGTTATGCCTCTGCAAGGCTGCGCTCGTGCAGACGGGGACGACTCGATGATCCCTCGGGTACATCAGACGTCGCTCATGGGAAGGGCCAGCTAAACATGGGTCGTAGAACAATCGTCCTCGTCATCGCACTACTGCTCGCCGTCGTTTCCGGCTTCGCGATTTGGAGCTACCTCAGCTCAGTCGAAAGCGACATCCGCGCCGACATTTCAGAGGTTCGCGTGTATCGAACCACAGACATAATCGTCGCCGGCACCCCGGGCAGCGAATCCAAGGGCCTAATCGAAGAGGGGTTCGCCCTCCGCGAATCCGTCGTGTTCGAAGGCTCGACGGTGTTATGTCTTGGCCCAAGCCCCGCCAATGAGGGTGGCGACCCCAACGAGGTCGACTGTGTGGAGAACCCGCGCGACCTCAACGCTACCCTTGACGGGAACGTCGCGGCTGGGCCGATCTCGGCGAAACAGGTCATTACCACGGATCAATGGGTGTCCCCGGCCGAGATTGCGGACATCAGCCTGTCGGAGTCGCTGGAGCAGGGCAAGGTCGCCATCGCCTTCCGTCCCGACGAGGTATCGGCGGTCGGTGGATTCATCCGCCCCGGCGACCGTATCAACCTGATCGCATCCTCATCGGTCCAGATCAGCACCTTCCTCTCCGTGCTCGAGGATCCGCTCCTTCGTGACCTCCTCCTGGGTGGCGCGTTCGCAACGGGGAGCGAGGAGTTCGATCCCGAAGAAGACACCATTGCGGCAATCGCCTCGACCTTCCCAGGATCGATGGACTTTTTGCAGACCTTTATGCAGGATATCGAAGTGATCGCCGTTGGCCTCGACACGCTGCCTGCTCGCATTCCAACCGGATTGACCCCGCAGGGTTCCCAAATCATCGTGCTCCATGTGACGCCACAAGAGGCAGAACTGATTCAGTTCGCCAAGGAGTATTCATCGGTATCGACGATGTTGTTGCCAGCCGATGTCCCGTACACTCCGTTCGACTCCGAAGGCATAATCGTTGACGACCTGTTTAGCCTGGTCGATCGGATCAAAGCTCAGGTGGAGGACACACTTGGTGGCACTGGGAACTAGCCCCGGCACGAACCGAACGGTCCTCGTCGTCTCCGGCGACCAGGTATTCCTGGATGGGACGTCACGTTTCCTGACGAACCATCGAGTCCTTGCAGCGAGGAACGTGACTGAGGCCCAGCGCCGGATCGTCGAGGACGGAGTCGACCTCGCGATTTTCGATCCGAGCTATGCAACGGATGCTGGTGTTTCGGACGGGGGGCAGCTGCTCCAGGTCGATCCCGAGCTACCGCTTGTCCTCGTCGCGGACACTCTCGACATGTCGGTGTTGCGCACCGCGCTACGCATCGGGTTCGCCGACGTGGTTGATGCACCGGTGGACCGCGCCAAGGTCGACGGGATGCTCGAGCTCATCGACGATCAGGCGCAGAGGGCGGTCCTCAAGGAAGCCAAGGCCAGGATTGGAAAGATCATCACCATCATGTCTCCCAAGGGGGGAGCAGGGAAAACGATGACCACCGCCAACGTGGCTCTCCAGCTTGCGATGTGGGGCGATCCGAGCCGTGTCGTGATCGTCGACGCCGATCTCCAATTCGGCGACGTGTGCATCGCCATGCAGATCGACCCGATTCATACGATCGTCGAAGCGGCGCAAGATCTCGACAAGCTCGACGACGAGCTGCTGGAGAGTCTGCTGTCGACCCATGAGTCCGGGCTTCGAGTCCTCGCAGCACCGCTGGAGCCATCGCTCGCCGACAAGGTCTCCACTCAGGTCGTCGTTCGCGTGCTCGGCATGCTGAAGCGTATGTTCGACTATGTCGTCATCGACACCGCACCCTTCCTCGACGAGCCGGTACTGTCGATTCTCGAGCGCTCCGACGATGTTCTTTTGGTGGTCGAGATGGATCTTCCAAACGTGAAGAACGCCAAGCTCGCCCTCGACACGCTGAAGCTCCTCAAGTTCCCGCTAGGCAAGATCAAGCTCGTCCTCAATCGGATGAACTCGAAGGCTCGCCTCGACATCGGAGAGCTGGAACGATCGCTCGAACTCGAGGTGCAAGCAGCCGTATCGTCGGACAAACTCGTGCCTCGAGCAGTAAACGAGGGGGAGCCGGTGGTCTCGCTATACCCGCGTTCACGTGTCGCCAAGGATCTGCGCGGCGTCGCCAGGCTGGTCGTCGACTACGAGTCGACGCCCGAGATCGCCGAGGGGGAGGGGCAGCGAAAGTGGTTTGGTTAGGTGACCAGGGGAGAGGATCAACATGAGTCTCGCAGACCGCGTCAAAGCCGCGACGGAGGTCGATGGCGAATCTACCATCGACACCAAACGCGAGCTCAACCGTCAGGAGCTGAGGAGAAAGCTGCATTACAAGGTCGTAGAAGGCCTCGGCCAGACCTTGTACGACCAGCAGATGACGGATGCGGAGCTGAAGCTCCGTGTGATGGAAATGCTGGAGTGGGCGCTCGACCAGGAACAGTCGGTCCCGCTAGCGCGTGCCGACCGGTTGTCGCTGCTGCAGGAGATCGCAGACGACGTCCTCGGTTATGGCCCCATCGACCCGTTCCTCGGCGACCCGGAAGTGACAGAGGTGATGGTCAACGGGCCACATTCTGTATGGGTTGAGCGCCACGGACGGCTGAGCAAGACGGAAACCCGGTTCGTCGATGCGACCCATTTGGAGCGGATCATCGACAAGATCGTTGGCCAAGTTGGGCGGAGGATCGACGAATCGACACCGATGGTGGACGCTCGTCTGCCCGACGGCTCCCGTGTCAACGCGGTGATACATCCGCTAGCCATCGGAGGGCCCTTCCTGACGATCAGGAAGTTCGCGGTGGATCCGTTCACAGTTGACGACCTGGTCGCCAACCACTCGATGTCAGAACAGGTCGCAGGGCTGCTTCGCCGTACGGTTCAGGGGCGGCTCAACATCATCGTGAGCGGCGCTACCGGCTCGGGGAAAACGACACTGCTGAATGTGTTGTCCAACTTCATCCCCGATGGTGAGCGCATCATCACCGTTGAGGATGCGGCCGAGGTCCAACTCAACCAGATTCACGTTCTCAGCCTCGAGTCGCGGCCACCCAACATCGAAGGTGTCGGCGCGGTCAACATTCGTGATCTGGTCAGAAACAGCCTGCGGATGCGGCCCGACCGGATCATCGTCGGTGAGGTTCGTGGTGGAGAGGCCCTTGACATGCTCCAGGCAATGAACACCGGCCACGATGGGTCACTGACCACCGTGCACTCGAACTCGCCACGAGATACGCTGGCGAGGGTCGAGACGATGGTGCTCATGGCAGGTATGGACCTTCCCATCCGGGCGATTCGTGAGCAGGTTTCGTCGGCGATCGACCTCATCGTCCACGTGCATCGCCTCAGGGACGGGACTCGGCGGGTAACGCACGTAACCGAGGTCGTCGGCATGGAAGGCGACATCATCACCCTTCAAGACATCATGTTGTTCGACTACGGCATGGGCGTCGACGATGAAGGCCGATACGTCGGGCACCTGAAAGCCACTGGCATTCGGCCCGCCTTCAGCGACCACCTCGACAACTACGGCATCGAGCTCCCTGCCGACCTGTTCGCCCCCGAACCGTTCGCCGGTCGGTGAGCCTGCCATGAACACCCTGGTCATCGTCGCCGCCGTGGCTTCCGCGGTAGGCGCGTTCCTGCTGCTGGTGATCCTGTTCGGTGGTGGATCGCGGAACAGGGATGCCCAGATTGCCGGCCGGCTCAGCGCCTACGGAGGTGAAAGGAAATCGGGGAAGGGAATCTTCGCCAGGTTCTCACTGCTGCGCCGTGCCGCCTCCAAGGCAGAGGGCGTCGCCGCCGACCGAGGCAGCACGCAGATGATCGAGGCCGCGCTCGAACAGGCCAACATTCCCCTCCGGCCGGGAGAGGCCATCATCGGCACTATCGGCCTGGCCTTCATCAGCAGCATCGTCGTGGGAGCGATCACCCAATCTGCGATCTTCGCGCTGGTGGTTGGGTTGGCGATCCTGATCTTCGCCTTCCTCGCAGTGAAGTCGGTGGCTTCGCGGGAGAAGAAGCGGTTCACTAGGCAGCTCCCGGACACCTTGACCCTCACCTCGACGTCATTGCGTGCCGGATACTCGCTGCTGCAGGCCGTTGAGGCCGTCGCCCAAGAGTCTCCTGAGCCGACCAGACGCGAGTTCGGGCGGGCCTTGACAGAGATCAGGCTGGGCCGTCCGATGATCGACGCGCTCGGCGACATCGCGGTACGAATGGAGTCCCAGGACTTCGAGTGGGCCGTGCTGGCGATCAGCATCCAGCGGGAGGTCGGCGGAAACCTCGCCGAGGTACTGCAGACGACCGCCGAGATGATGAACCAACGAGACCGCCTCCGCCGTGAGATGAAAGCGCTCACGGCAGAGGGCAGGATCTCTGCGGTCATCATGGGCGTGCTGCCCTTCTTCCTGTTCGGGCTGATCAGCTTTGTCAACCCGTCTTATCTCACCCCGTTGTACAGCACCCCGATCGGTTTGCGGCTGGTCGGCTTCGCCATCCTTCTCATCATCGCCGGCGTCGTTTGGATGCAGAAGATCATCAACATCGAGGTGTGACATGAGTCTGATGTTCGCAGTGGTCGCCAGCGCGGTGGCAATCGGCGCGCTTGCCTTCTACGCGGGTAATGGCGTGCTAAGTGCCCGTCGCAGCTCGTCAAGACGACTCGCCAGCCTGCAGACCCGCGACGAGGTGCTGAGCAGTGGGATCTCAGAGCGAGCCATTGCCCCCGTCATCGAGGGCCTCGGCAAGTTCGCCCTTCGGTTTACTCCACAGGGTTGGGTCAACAAGGCGCAAAAGAAGCTGGTCTACGCCGGTATGGCAGATCGCATGGACGGGAACACGTGGGCTGCCCTCCGAATCATCGCCCTAATCGCAGTGTTGGTGATGTTCTTCATCGTCCAGAGCGCGTTCGGGAGCCCGATCCAGAA
>CAXMPL010000171.1:0-3972 GCA_964195125.1 uncultured Kiloniellales bacterium
GTATCCCTTGTCGGTGCTCGCACGCTTCGCCTTGGGAAGCCCCACGGTCAGTTGGTACCCGAAGAGCATGGCGACGCCGAGGCCAATGACGCCGAACCCGACCAAAATCGCCAGCCATGGGATGAGGTCGATCACGAACCGCAATCCAAGCGTGATGAAGATTCCGGCCACGCCGAACACGAGGAGGAACCCGGATGACACGACCGCACCCACGGTCAACGCGTTGCGCACGGACCCACGCCCGTCGGGGTCGTCCTCCATGCCCATGAAGTACGCCAGGTACGCCGGAAGCATGGCGAACCCGCACGGGTTGACCGTGGCCACCAATCCCGCGGCGAACGCCAGCGCGATCGGGGCCTCGATCATGACAGCAACGTTTCTTCGATCAGGTCCACTAGTTGCTGTGCGGTAAACGGGCCATTGTGGTCCTCGACGACGTTTCCGTCGGCGTCGATGAATGCGGTAAACGGCATCCCCAGCCCACCGAATTCGAGGTAGACGTCACCGAGGCGGTCCTCACCGAGGTCGAAGAGCACGCCGGTCTCGTCGACGAGGCGCAGCGCCTCTTCGCGCTCGTCCTGAAGGTTGAGACCAAGGAAGGCGACCTGGTCGCCCAACTGTTCCTGTGCCGGCTTGAGTGCTGCCGACATCTCAGCGACGCAGGAGGGACACCACGACGCCCAGAAGTTGACCACGACCGGTCGACCTTCGTAGTCCGCCAGGGTGGCGGTAGATCCGTCGAACATGACGAACGAGGCAGTCGGCGCCGGGTAACCATTGGTGGAATTTGCGTCAGAGGATGACTCGGAGGCCGACGAGCAGGCAGCAGCAACCAGGGCGATTCCGAGAACAAGGGCGATTAATGATCGACGCATGCTGTTGAAACGCTATCGGACCCTGGAAAGTGGTCACTCTGTCATGAAGCTGACATTTGTCTCCATACCGGGCAACACACGACAATGCGCACCATGGAACGCTACGACCCGATCCCGTTCGTGCCGCCACCAAGGCCAACCGACATCGTCGCGGCGGCCCGGGCGGTCTATGAGGAGATGGACACCCGTCGGTCGGTTCGCACATTTTCCGATGAGCCGGTGGCCCGCGACGCGATCGTATATGCGATCCGAGCCGCCTCCACCGCCCCGTCCGGCGCTCACCGGCAGCCGTGGACGTTCGTGCTTGTGGGGGACGCCGACACCAAACACGACATCCGCGTCGCCGCCGAGAGCGAAGAACGGGAGAACTACGAAGGGGGCCGTCTCCCCCCGGAGTGGCGCCGGGCTCTCGAGCCGCTTGGCACCGAATGGGAAAAGCCGTTCCTGGAGACCGCTCCATGGCTCGTCATCGTCTTCGAGCAACGCTACGGCGTGACCGGGGACGGCGATCGTGTTCACAACTACTACGTGAAGGAGTCCGTTGGCATCGCCTGTGGGCTATTCATCGCGGCCCTGCACCGCATCGGGCTGGTGACGCTGACCCACACTCCGAGCCCGATGGCGTTCCTCACCCGGCTGCTGGACCGGCCTGCCAACGAGCGGCCGTTCATCCTCTTTCCCGTGGGTTATCCCGCCCAAGGAGCCGAAGTGCCAAACCTCACCCGGAAGTCCTTGGACAAGTTCATGGTCGAGCCGCCGGAGTCGAGCGCTTAGACCACGTCGAATCGAATACGGCGAAAGCCTCGGCCTTTGGATTCGGTCTTTGTGATCCGGATGCGACCGACCTCGGAAGTCGAGCCGACATGGGTGCCACCGTCGGCCTGGCGGTCGAGCCCGACGATATCGATGACCCGAACCTCGGTTAGTGACACGGGCAATAGGTTGACCTTGGTCCTGATCAGGCTGGGATCGGCGTCGGCCTCGACGCGAGGAAGGAAGCTGACCTCAACGTCGCGCGCCTGGGCCAGCTGACGGTTGAGCTCGTCCTCGATCGGTTGCCGGTCATCCGGGTCCCAGTCTGGGAGCTCGAAGTCGAGCCGCCCCTCCCCCGGCCTCATATTCCCCCCGGTGACGGGACTGTGGAACCGATGCCACATCACACCACACATGGCGTGCATGGCGGTGTGGGTGCGCATCAACTCGTAGCGACGATCCCAATCCACCTCGCCGACCACTGCCGTGCCCGTGACGGGGAGACCACCCTCCACCCAGTGCCAAACACCCTTGATGTCCTGGGCGACCCGGGTCACTGCAAGCCGGTCGTCGCCAATTATCAGGTCTCCGACGTCATGCGGCTGCCCGCCACCCCCGGGATAGAAGACGGTCTGGTCAAGAAGCAGCCGTCCATCGTCGCGATCCGACTCGAGAACGACGGCGTCCATCGTCTTGGCGTAGGCGTCTGTTGAATAGATACGCTCGGTCACGGCGCCCTCCTCGGTGTCGGCGCGTACGATACGGGGTTCAGCACCCAGTGGAGGCCGTATGCCGGAGACGTTGCCATACACCGACGACGAGGACGCCAACCGACTCCTCGCCAATGACCCGTTCGCCCTTCTCGTTGGGCTCGTGCTCTACCAGCAGGTCCCGATCGAAAAGGCGTTCATGGGCCCGCAGGTGCTGAAGGACCGTTTGGGAGGAACGCTGGACGCCAAGACCGTGACCACGAGGGACCCCGAGGACCTCGAAGCGATCTTCAAGGAGCGGCCTGCGATCCACCGCTTCCCGGCCAACATGGCGAAACGCGTCCAGGGCGTCGCGGCCTACATCGATACGGAGTATTCGGGCGATCCGACGCTGCTGTGGGCAGACGTCGATTCCGCCGAAGATCTAAGCAAGCGAGTGCAGGCAATGCCAGGGTTCGGCGAGTACAAGGCGAAGGTGTACATGGCCGTGCTCGCCCGCAACTTCGGAGTCACGCCGAACGGGTGGGAGGAGTTCCTTCCATCCTGGCCCAACGTATCCGAGATCGAGAGCGCCACAGACCGCGAGAACCTCAAGCTGCGCAAGAAAGCGTGGAAGGCGGGTCAGAAGGGTTGACCTCGCCAAACCCTGCCGGTATTTGATTTGCCGCTATCGGCGGCGGTGTGGAAGCGGAAAGAAACGCCGTTGCCAGCCACTATTACCGAGCCTTCTTTTCCTGGAAATCGACCAAGCGGCCGTAGTGACCCGATCCGTGTCTCACGGAACCGGCTCCGTGCCGATGTCGGCCGGCCTCCAACTCGGGTCTAGGTGTAGCGTTCACACCATGAGATGGATGGAGCGTTGCTCAACACTCGTCGTGGTCATTGCCGTGCTCCTCGCTGCCTGCGGCACCGGCGACGATTCCGAGGAATCCGAAGCGGCGGAGGACATCATCGTCGAGGGCGAAAGCACCACCCCGACGCTTGCTACGGACGCCGCCGACTCCGGATCTGCGTCGTCCGAGGACGACGACGGAGTCCTGGAGGTCGCGACGTTGCTCCCGCTCGATAGCGGGCGGTTCGAAACGGATCACTGGATCAAGTGGAAGCTCGGCGCACCGATCCTCGACGAGGCCGGGCAGTACACCGCGACCTACCAGCTGGATATCCGTAGCGCCGAGGATGACGTGTTCGGCGTCGGCTGGACGATCCAACAGGGCGAGGAGCCGTTCGCCAGCGGCTTCTGTCTGGACGACCGACCGAACTGCGACGATGGGACCGTTGCGGTCACGGTTGACCTCGGACCTGAGGGCGACGAGCTGATCTTCCGAATCCCCGAGGGAACCTTCGGCGACGCCACCGGGCTCGAAGTCGGCGCCTTCATCCAGACCTTTGCTACTTCGGATGCGGATGTGGTCACCGAGCATGTCGCAGACGGCGCCCGGATGCCATTGGGGACCGACGAGCGCGATCCGTGCTGATAGTTTGAGCCAACGACTGATTCCTCCAGCCAGCGCATCTATGCCGATGTGGGCGGCCGGTAGCGGTGGTTCTGTATTCTGTCCTCAAGGTCTCCATACTGCGAGACACTCGGCGAGGAGGAACACCATGGTGTCGATGGAAATGATGCGCAGCTA
>CAXMPL010000172.1:0-3046 GCA_964195125.1 uncultured Kiloniellales bacterium
TCGATGTGGCCGGCGACCTTCGGTCTTGCCTGCTGCGCCATCGAGATGATGGCTACCGGAGCTGCTCACAACGATATGGCCCGGTTCGGCATGGAAGTTTTCCGCGCCTCACCTCGCCAGGCCGACCTCATGATCGTGGCAGGCAGGGTGTCGCAGAAGATGGCCCCGGTCCTGCGCCAGGTGTACGACCAGATGGCCGAGCCGAAGTGGGTCATCTCCATGGGTGCCTGCGCCTCGACCGGTGGCATGTTCAACAACTACGCACTGGTCCAGGGCGTCGACCAGATCGTCCCTGTGGATGTATACGTCCCCGGGTGCCCGCCGGGGCCCCAGTCGCTCCTCCACGGGATCCTGACGCTGCACCAGCAGATCATGTCCGGTGAGATCCAACGATCTACCGGGGTGGTGTGATGGCCGCGTCGGGGGGTGAAGTCGCCGATGACCCCGTCCTCGGTGCTGTGGTCGCGGTCGCGGCGTCGGCGAAGGTCGCGGTCTCCAGGGCGGGCCCTGTGCAACTGGTGGTGGAGGTGGGGCGTGAGGATTACGTGGCGCTCGTCGAGGCAGCCAGGGCAGGCGGGTTCGAGACCTTCATCGATCTGTGCGGCGTTGACCACGTCGCCAGAGAGCCGCGGTTCGACGTTGTCGTCAACCTGCTGTCCACACAGCACACCAGGCGGCTCTTGATAAAGGTCGGCGTGCCGAATGAGGACCCATCGTTGCCATCGATCTCGCTGGTATATCCAGGGGCCAACTTCTACGAACGCGAGACCTGGGACATGTTCGGGATCGTGTTCGACGGGCACCCCGACCTCACCAGGCTGCTGATGCCAGATGAGTGGGATGGACACCCATTGCGCAAGGACTATCGGATCGGTTCGGTGCCGGTCGAGTTCAAGGCGACCCGATGAGCGACGATACCCGAGGCAACGAGACCGAGGGGCCGGAGGAGAAGCAGGCCTCGGATGGGCGGTCTCATGGGGCAGAGGAGCGAAGACGGGTCCACGACCTCTGGATCGCAGGCACCGAGGAACCCGATTGGGTGGCCACCGCAACCGACGAGGGAGCCCAGGAGCTGCTTCCCCGCGACCTCGACCCGGGGCTGGCTGCTCAGCGCGGCGTGACGGTCGTCGACGACTACGGCGAGGCGACCGGTCCCAGGGGCGATGAACTGCAGGTCCTCAACATGGGCCCTCAGCATCCCGCCACCCACGGTGTGCTGCGGCTCCAGCTCGAGCTCGATGGAGAGACGATCCTCCGCACCAAGCCGATCATCGGCTACCTCCACACCGGGATGGAGAAGACCGCGGAGACGCTGTCGTACATGCAGGGGGGCACCAACGTCACCCGTATGGACTATCTGTCTCCTTTCCACAACGAGTTGTGTTTCTCGCTTGCCGTCGAACAGCTCCTCGATGTCGACATCCCGCCACGGGCACAAGCGATCCGAATCCTGATGACCGAGCTCAACCGTGTGGCCAGCCACCTCATCTGGCTCGCCACCTTTGGGCTCGACATCGGCGCCCTATCGATGATGCTGTACGGATGGCGTGAGCGCGAGAGCGTGCTCGACTTCTTCGAGAAGGTCACCGGGTTGCGGATGAATCACAACTACATCCGGCCCGGTGGCGTCGCCGCCGATCTCCCCGATGGATGGGAAACGGACGTCGAGGGCATTTTGGACGTCGTTCGGACCGGTCTCGGCGACTACGAGGCGATGCTGAACGAGAACCCGATCTTCCTGGACCGCACTAAAGGGGTCGGGATCATCACTCCCGCCGAGGCGCAGGCATACGGTGTCACCGGCGTCAACGCCAGGGCCACCGGGCTGGACTACGACGTGCGAAAAGTCTTTCCCTACAGCGGGATCGAGCAGTACGACTTCGACGTTCCTGTCGGTGAGCACGGCGACACCTTCGATCGGTACCTGCTCCGGATGGAGGAGATCCGGCAGTCGCTCCGCATCGTCGAGCAGGTGGTCGAGACCATGCCACCCGGGGACTACCGGGCCACCGACCGCAAGGTGACGCCCCCTCCACGTCGGCGCATCGACGAGTCGATGGAGGCGCTGATCCATCACTTCAAGATCTTCACCGCCGGCTTCGACGTGCCAGCCGGCGAGGTGTATCAGGCCGTCGAGTCGCCCCGGGGCGAGCTTGGCATGTACCTGGTGTCAAAGGGTGGCCCCAAGCCGTGGCGGTTGCATGTGCGTGCTCCTTCCTTCGCCACGGTCCAGGCGCTGCCGGTGATGATGTCCGGTCTGCTCATCGCCGATGTGATCGCCACCCTCGCCTCGGTGGACCCGGTCTTGGGAGATGTGGACAGATGAGAAGAGTCACTCGCGACTGCCGGGAGGCGGGCACATGATCCGCACCTGGTCTGCCGAAAACCAGGAGCGGGCCACGGCCTTGATCGCGCAATACCCGCATCGGCGCTCCGCCGTGATGCCCTTGTTGTACCTCGCCTCGGTCGAGCACGGTTACGTGACCGACGATGCGATCCGAGAGGTTGCAGAGCTCACCGGGCTCACCGCGGCGCAGGTCCAGTCGGTGGCCTCCTTCTACACGATGTATCACCGCGATCCGGTTGGCAGCTACCTGGTGTCGGTGTGTACCTCGATCTCGTGCTGGCTGCGCGGTGCCGACGACGTCCTTGTTGCGATAGAGGACGAGTCGGGCGCGCTCGACGGCGAGATGTCGGAGGACGGCGTGTTCACCGTCGAGCACATCGAGTGTCCCGGTGCCTGTGGCGGCGCCCCTGCGCTGTCCGTCAACTGGGAGCTGATCGAGGGCGTCGAGCCGAACAAGGGCAGGGCATTGATCCGCTGGCTGCGCGACGCCGAGCCTGAGACGATTTCGGCGGACGAGATGCAGGTCCTGTTTGGTGGCAGGCGCTCGTTCGAGTGGGGCGTGTCGGAGCCAGAGGGCGCCATCGCACCGCTCCCCGCCTTCGCCCCATACGGAACAGCGGGAGAAGTATGAGTCGAGAGTCGAGAGTCGAGAGTCGAGAGTCCGCGCCCGACAGCGCGGTCTTGGCCCTGTTGGCCAGC
>CAXMPL010000173.1:0-6924 GCA_964195125.1 uncultured Kiloniellales bacterium
GCCGGTGTGGGAGGTGTCGATATACACGATGGCTTCTGAATCGTTCCTGAAGATCACATCCGGCTTCGGGAACCCGAGGGTCGCCTCGCGCACGAATGGATAGCGAGAGAAGTACAGGCTGTGCGGTTGATGCTCGATGTCGTCGTAGCATGAGAAGAACACCGCGTTGTAGAACGTCGTGGCGAATTGGCTGGTTCCGCCACCGATATTGACCGGGTTATCGCAGCACGACAACTCACCGCTGATGATCGCTCCTGCCCGTTTGAAGCCATCGGCGAGGGTTCGCTGGCCTACGTGTTCGTTGATCGAGAAGGTGCGCCCGGGCATCACGATCGCACCATCTATTTTGTCGGCTAGAAGTTGGATGTTGGTCACCCGGTTCGCACAACATGGGTGGAAGGTGGTGAAGGTCGAAACCTCGGTGATCGGGCCCATCTCCTCCGCCATCTCGGTGGTGAACGCGGCTCGGTCGCCGACTTTGGTGGGTATCTGACCGCGCCCGGAACCGAGGGCGGCCGCCTCCACCACAGCCGCCAGCGCCGCGGCGTCGACGACGATCTCCGGTTGGGAGGGTCCAATGGTGAGGGTTCCCGACTCCTCGTCGAAGATGAAAGTGGCGTCGACAGCCGGCGTGGTGAAGTCGTCGAACCGAGCCTCGAGCCCTGCGTTTAGCTTCTCGCCATCGAGCGAGATAGCCAATACCGGCACCGAGTTCACCATGGGTTGGCTGGTCAATGAGGATGCCAGCCTGCCGGAGAGAAACAGAAGCTTCCCGACGAAACCGTCGAGCGACAACAAGACCGGCTGGGCGACGATGGCCTTGGCCCGGTCGACGGCCGCATCGACATCGGCTGCGCTGATCACCGGGGTCAGGTCGGTCAGCGGCAGCTCGAGGGTCTTCCGTTCTGCTGACTCCAGCGCTCCGACGATCAACAAGATGGCAGGCGTTCGGTCGATCATCTGGCCCGCCTGCGGATACTCAGGAACGGGAACGCCATGGTCGACGAGCACCGCACCCTCGTACGCCGGGTCGTCGATGACGTTGTGGTCCCAATCGTCGAGCACATCGCCAAGTAGCACCTCGTCGATCGTGATCGGAACCGCCAGCTCTACGGGTGACCACCACGAACTCACCCAGCCGGTGAAGTCGGTAAACAGCCCACCACGGCGCCGTGATTCGATCGCAGCGGCGGCGAGCTTGTCCTCATCGACCTCAAGGTCAACCGTCGACCCAACAAGCGTCACCTGCTTGCCATCCACCGAGAACGTCGCAGGCTCGGCTGCGAGTCGCTCCTCGTAGTCGGCGATGGCAGCGGCGGCGGCGGCAACCGAAAGGCCGGATAGCTCGACACCGGCTGCCGATACCGAGCGCCCAACCTTGTCCTCGTTGACCCACTCGTCATATGCGAACCCAGCAGTGACCACGACCAGGGCGAGCGCGGGAACGCCGATAGCGATCCCTATCAAGATTCGTCGCATCATCCCCCTACGCCGGGCTCATGCAGCGGCGGGAGTGTACGACTCTTTGCGGGGCAGTGGCGGCCATATCGACCACCGCATCGCCGCTGTCTCCGGGTAGCTCCAGTATCGAACGGCATTATCCGAGCCCTGATGCCAGCGTCGACTCGAGGGCGACCTAATCGCGATCCTGGCCATCACTGAAAGGCGACGGGGCTCAGCTCGCCTTACGACGGGCTTGATCACGGATGCGACGGCGCAGGCGGCGTCGTTCGTTGGAATCGAGCCCCCCCCACACCCCTTCCGGCTGATTGGTCGACAGTGCGTATTGGAGGCAAGAGTCGGCGACGGGGCAGGTGACGCAGATCGCCTTCGCCTCGAGCGTGGCGTCCTCCGATTCGTCAGTCGGAAAGAAAACGGCAACGTCGAGGTTCCTGCACGCGGCGTCCTCACGCCAGGGCTCTTGTGGTTCCCACAACGTTTCGAGTGCCAGCATGGTCGACAAGCCCCTGTTCTCTCGTTCCGCAATCAACGCCGGACACCCGGCCGATGTTCCCACAATCGGGTGCGCACTCTTGCTTCACACGAGCACGCCCTGTCATCAGCCAGCTTCTGTCAACACAGGGAAATGGCTAGATTGCTGGCCTCGTCAAGTCGAAAATCCCTTGGGGGGAACGTGGACCTGAAGGTCGAATACGATGGACATGAGCACACCGTCGTCGAGGGGCAGACGGCTGTCATAGGCGCCGACATCGGTGCCACCGTCCCGGTTTCGAAACCTGGCATCTCCCGGCGTCATGCCATCGTTACACACGATGGCAGCCACTGGGTAGTGGAGGATGCCTCGAGCAGAAACGGCACCTTCCACAGCGGCTCGCGCATCCAGTTCCTCGACATCGACGGCGCGACCACCATCAAGCTCGGCCATCCGACCAAAGGGCCCGAGATCGTCCTCACCCCGGCCGACGCTGACGCGGAGACCAAAGTGGCCACCAGGGTCGCGCCCCTCGCCAGGCCGATCGGCAGCAATTCCGGATCGGGGACTGAGAAGGCGGTGACGGACCCACGCCTCGACGACCTGATCGAAGCACTCAACGACAGTGCATCATCGGTAAAGGGCCTGACTTGGTCGGTGTGGGCGATGATCGCGGTCACAGCAGCCCTCGTTGTCCTGACGCTGTTCGTCGCCATCGTCGGCAACGGCTCCTGAACTGCCCTCAGAGGTAGAGACCGCTCGAATCGTCATCATCCGAGCTCAGCGGTGTCTCGAGGGCGCGCCGGCGTCGCATCTGTTCCAGCTGGGCCTGCGCCGACATCTGTTGGGTCAGCAATGACGCCTGGATGCCATGGAAGAGCCCCTCGAGCCACCCGACCAACTGGGCCTGGGCAATCCGCAACTCGGACTCCGTTGGGATTTCTCGCTCCAGCGGGAGAAAGATCGCGTCCAGTTCCTCCTTGAGGTCGTCGGACAGCACGTCGCGTAGTTCGTCGATCGAATTGTGATAGATGACGATGAGACGCCGCCGACCCTGATCGTCGAGGCTTGATGCACGCACCTCCTCCAACATCGCTCGCGTCATCGAGGCGATCCGGATCAGCTTCGACGGCTCGGTGACAAACGGCCCATCTGCGTCATCGTTCGCCGCAGCGTCGTCGGCGTCCACGACCTGCGGCGTAACCGGCGCCTCATCGGGTTGGTTCGAAGACATGGCTGCAGCTTACGGGGAATCGGCACAGCAACGTCCAGTGCCGGTGCGTCTCTCGCGGACGGGAGGCGCGGAAGCCGCCAGGCCCAATGCAGCGGCTACGGCCCGCTCGGGCCATGGCTCCGCAGGAACGGCCTGGCCGACACAGATCTCATCGCCCCCTTCCTGCGCAGCCAGCCATTTTTCTCGCTCTTGCCGCTTCGCGGCGGGCCGCTCGGGCGTTCGGGCCACGGCTCCGCAAACGGCCTTCGCCGTGAGAACCCGGATCTTCCTGCGGAGCGCCATTTTTCCCGCTCCTGCCGCTTCGCGGCGGGCCGCTCGGGCCACGGCTCCGCAAATGGCCTGGCCGACAGTGATGGGATCGCTCCCCATTGCGGAGCGCCGTTTTTCCCGCTCATGCCGCTTCGCGGTGGGCCGTTCGGGCCACGGCTCCGCAAAACGGCCTTCGCCGACAGTGACCTGATCGCTCCCACTGGCGGAGCCTCTGGTTTCCCGCTCCTGCCGCTTCGCGGCGAGCGGACCCGGCCTCAGGCGGCGGCCCAGCCTCCCGCGGTGGTCGGCTGCTCCTCGGTGGCGACGATCATCGACGCACCCTGCGTATCGACAGCCAACGCGTCGGCCCAAACACCGGCCTCGGCTGCCACTCCAGACCGGGCATGGCCGGGTTCGCCCCACTCGACGTAGGCGATGATGGACGTCGGGTCACCGAACGAGTCCGACGTGTAGAGACCGATCTCGCCGGAGTCTGCGTTCAGGGACCCAAACCCGCTGTCGGCGCTGTCGAATCGCACTGACTCACCAGGGGCCAGCTGACCGCCGGCCTTGAAGTAGGCAGGGAACTGGCAGATCCAGTGATCCTCCAAACTCCCTGCGGCAGTGCCAACGTTGGTGACTTCAACATATCCGTCCTCGCCGAAGGCAACCGCGGTCAAGACAAGCCGCGGCTCGGCGCTTCCAGGTCCCGAGCTGTACGGGTTGACCGCCGGCGGATCGTCGCTCACCCAGCTGGCGCCTACCCCGGCCAGAAGCAGCACGAATACGACTGCTCCGCCGCCGAGCACCAAGCCGATGACCCTGTTGTACATCAGAAACCCGGGAACTCGACGGTGGTGAAGAACCAGAACGAGCTGGTCAGCCAGATACCGGTCAACACTGCGAACAGGGTTCCACCGACCAGCGGGAGGCCCCATCCCGGCGTGTTGCGCGACCGAACGAACACGACCTTGGTGACCAGCGCTCCGTAGAACAACGTCCCGAGCAAGGAATGTGCCAGGATCCGTGGACCCTGGTCGGCGGTGAAGCCCAGGGCCCACAGGCAGTGGTAGGCGACCGGTATCGAGACGAGAAAGGCGGTTACGCCGGAAGCGCGATGCGCCTTGCCCAACCATGGGGCGACGGGGCGATCGCCACCGATCTTGCCGTAGATGCGCAGCGCAGAGCCGAGCTGGAACACAGCGAGACCCATGGCGATGGTGGCGAGCCAAACCTTGGCATTGATGGTGGCGGTGAACAACACGGTGACGAGCGAGCGGCCGGTCGGGTCGTGGACGGTCCCGTAGACGCCGATCAAGATGACGACGGCGGCTCCTAGGGCAAGCCCCCCCAACATGATCCCGCCGCCGCTGGATCGGGCATCAGCAGTCGTGGTCACCGCGGTGAGCCTAGAGGCTCCGCAATGGGGAGCGATCCCGTCACTGTCGGCCAGGCCATTTGCGGAGCCGTGGCCCGAGCGGCCCGCCGCCAAGCGGCATGAGCGGGAAAAACGGCGCTCCGCAAAAGCGAGCGATCCGGTCTTTTTTGAAAGAGCCATTTGCGGAGCCGTGGCCCAAGCGGGCGGACCGGACGTGAGACCACGGCTACCGGCTATAGGTACTGGCCGGGCAGCGAGTCCACCATCGTCTCTTGGATGGCTTGCTCCTGTGCCTCGACAAATTGGCTCTGGGCTGCGATGACAACGCCGTTGATCAGGCCATCGAGCCAGCCGACCAGCTCGGCCTGGGCGACGCGAAGCGCCGACGGCGAGGGGGCCGGATCGTCGAACCTCACCGCGAGGTGGGTGAGCTCTTTGTGCAACTCCTCGGAGACCACGCCGCGCAGCTCCGCGATCGTTCGTTCGTAGATGTTCTTGAACTTCGCACAGCCTGGGGCGTCGCAGGGTGCAGTGCGTGCCTCTTCAAGCATGGCCTTGGCGACGGAGGTGATCCGCATCAGCTTGCCCGGGCGGGCTACATAGCCGGTCGAATTGGTTAGCTGGGCAGTGGTCATACTCTGGGGAACCTCCAAACCTGGCACCTCCGACACCAAATGACACGCTGCCGACAGTCGGCGTCGCCCTCACAGCAGCCAGAACACAAGCCCCAGCATGAACGCTCGTTGGCTGTTGGGAGGCGCTGAGGCCCCCGTCACACCCCGGCGGTGATCTTGCCGAGCTTCCTGACCTGGAACGCAATGATGATGTCGATGATGCCCTTCAAAAGCGCCCAGATGCCGGCAAACACCAGGAGGGTCTCCACCTTGGTGAACAGGAATTGACCTCCGAGCCAGAAGCCAAGGGCGATCATGAGAATGCCGGAAACGAGCGAAAGCCACCACAGGTCGTTCCCCTCCTTGGTCACGAACGCCTCCATGATCCAGATCAGACCGATGATGGCGAAGAGGAAGCCCAAGATGTTGGCGATGGCGAGGAACGTTCGGGTGGGGTAGAAGAGGGAAATCACCCCTCCGATGATCAGAATCGCCCCGAAGAGGTACCACAGCCAGTTCCAGCCCTCGACCTGGGTGCCGACCACGACATATTGGAGGCCTGCGACGAGCAGCATCAGGCCGAAGATGATCCCGACCGCCGCCGCAGATTGGGTGTCGAATTGCAGCACGATGACCGAGAAGATCACCCAACCGATACCCGCCACGAGCCACAACCACCACATCCGAGCGGTGTCCTGCATCGCGCCCGCCATCGTCTCAGGTTCCGTCATGGATGTCTCCCCTCGTCACCAATTCTGGGCTGATCCCGCCTCCAGGAGAAACGGTAGCGGATCGTCGCTACCGAATCATTCCGCCGCAGAGCAGCGAGCGTATCCGCTTACCATCAGCCTCGCGGCGCGATCAGTTTGGCGACGCGGAGTTCGATCGGCTCGAAGCAGAAGGGCGAGCACTCGGCGTCGATGAGCTCGTGGAGCTGATCGACGCAGTTTGAGCTCGGCGGCGGGCAGGCACCGTGGGGCTAGACGTCTGCGTCCTCGTCCTCGGCGTGCCTATTCAGCCACTGCGTCAACGGCGCCGGCATCTCCGCCTGGCGGTCGCCCCAGTCATATACGACGGCGTCTCCGGCGGCTGCATCGTGAAGAGCTCGCCGCTCTGGGCTAATGAAGATCCCGAGGAATCCGAGCCCGAAGAAAAGAAAGGAGAACGGGAAGACGATCGTCCTGACGAACGCCTGACGGCCCGAGATCGGTCCACCTTCGCGAGTCACTACCGACAAGCCGATGATCCCCATCCCCGGGGTGCGCCCCGCCAGCGCCAGGCTGCTCCACAGGTAGATAAACGCCCACAGCGCAAAGAAGATCGCACCGGTCACGCTCCGCCGCCAAGAGGCGTCCAATTCGACCTGGAAAAAGAGCCCGAGCACGAAGGCGACGCCAACGGCGCCGAGGACGAACCCCGTCCACACAAAAAATAGGTCGACGAGGAACGCCAGCAGACGAGAGATCGGACCGGCATAGTGCCCGGAGACCTGAGCCCTGCCGTCCTCGTCGACACC
>CAXMPL010000174.1:0-6479 GCA_964195125.1 uncultured Kiloniellales bacterium
AGCAGGCCTTCCTCATAGGATGGGCGAGTGACAGACCATCCGTACGCGGCGTTGCGAGACCGACTCGTTGGGTTCAACGGGATCGTGATGCTGCTGGGCATGGCGGAGACGGGAAAGACCGAGCTCGCCAAACTCATCGTCGGCGACGCGGTCGCCTCCGGCACTTCGGTCGCCTTCGTCGACGGGGACGTTGGATCGAGCCTCGCCGGGCCACCGGCGACGACGGGGCTCAAATACGTATCCGACGTCGCCGATCTCGACCCTTCGGTCGCGCCCGTTGAGATGCGATTCGTTGGGTCGACGACGCCCCAGGGGGTGGTGCTGCCACACGTGGTGGCGGTGGCGACGTTGGTCGAAGTCGCCAGGCCGAACGCTGAGCTGATCGTTGTCGACACATCGGGAATCGTGGCCGGGGTCGTCGGGCAGACCCTCAAATACCACCTGTGGGAGCTGATCCGCCCCGACCTCGTGATCGCGCTGGAGCGCGGGGAAGAGTTAGAGCCCATCATCGGGATGCTGCGCAGGTTCCTTTCGGCGAAAATCGCCACCGCAGAACCCGCAGGCGAAGTCATTGCTCCCTCTCCACTCGAGCGCCAGGAGCGGCAATCCAAAGCGTTCGCCGCCGCCCTGGCACCACCGATGCAACGGTGGCGGGTGCAAACCACGGTCTTCGCCCCGACGCTCCCCGACGGGTTCGACCCATCCCGGCTCCATGGGATGCTGGTCGGGGTGCTCGATGATCAGGGCCGGTGCCTTGGCCTCGGCGTCTTGGAACACGACGATGAGGTCCTCAGGGTGGCGACACACCATGGTGATTCCATGCGCGGCCTCAGACTCGGATCAATGCGAGTCGATCTGGAGACCTTCGACACCCAGCGGGTCAGACTCCGCCAGCTGATCTTCGGAATTTGAAGAGTCGCGAGTCCCGAGTTATCAGCTCCCTGCCACGGGTGCCCTGACCAGCTGCGCTCGCGGTGTGGCGACTGATTCGATCGGCCCATCGACAACGGAATGGCCCAAGTTACCCTTGCAGTCGGTCCCCGCACTTCCCCGAACGAGGTATGGCTGCTCCGGCACCCTGGGCCATCCACCGACGACCATACGGATTGGCGGCCGCCGGTTCAAGCACCCTGTTTTGGTCAAAGACGGGCTGATTTCTGTTTGCGGCGTTGTTCACTTGAGCCTCAATGGAGCTAGCTGGGCGTCGGCGGCGGAGGTTCTCCACATACCCACAGCAATCCACAGGTCATTGTGCACAACCCCATGTCGACAAGTTCTTCAGACCGCTTTTTCGCGGCGTGACGACTGAAAAACGCCACCATTCTGCCGCGAGACGACCCGTCACCGGCCAGAGCTGGGAACTGGGAACTCGGTCTCCGGCTACCGGCCGACTGTGACCCGACAACTTGCGACGTGCGACTTGCGAATTGGTGACTGGTAACTGGCAACTGGTAACCGATAACTCGGAATCTATCGGTGCGGTCTTTCTGCCATGTCTTCGTAGAGGGCGCGGAATCGGTTGGCGGCGGAAGGCCAGGAGAACCGTTTGGCGAACTTTGCCGCTCCGTTTGCGAGCTCTGCGCTGAAACCAGGGTGGTCGAGAATGGCGGTGATGGCGGCCGCAAACGACTTTGGCTCGTGGCCGTCTACGAGCAGTCCGGACTCGGTATCGGCGACGGTATACGCCAGCCCTCCGACCCGGGCTGCTACCACGGGCAGACCACACGCCTGCGCCTCGACCGCCACCAGGCCGAACGATTCGGACCGCGACGGCATCACCAGCACGTCGGCGGCGCGGTAGAAGTCGGCGAGCTGATCGTGGGGTTGTGGTGGGACGAAATGTACGTGGTTGGAAAGGCCGAGATCGGCGGCCAGATCGTGGAGGTGGTCGACCTCTTCGGTGCCGTCCTCCCCGCTGGGACCGCCTACGACGACGAGGTGGGTTTCGCCCTCTCCTGCGGCCACCGCCGCTGGGATGTCGGAGAGCATCTTCACTGCGGTGTCGATGCCCTTGTGCGCCTGGATCCGTCCCACAAACAGCGCGATCGGCTCGGCACCGAGCCCGAGGCGGAGACGGGCTTGGTCACGGTCTCCTGGTGTGAACAGTCGGTGGTCGACTCCGGGAGGAGAAACGAACAGCCGCTCCGGGCTGGCACCGTAGTGCTCGAGGAGATCATCGAACTCATACGGGGTGGCGGCGACCACACAGTCGGAGAGAGCGATGACTTCATCCTCGGTGCGGAGTCGCGCCGCGCTCGACCGCGGCTCATCGGTCCCATGCGCGGCATCCTTCACCCGGCCCAGGGTGTGGAACGAGTTAGCCAGCGGAAGGCCAAGCGCCTGTTTGACCAGCACCCCCGCCCAGCCAGACAGCCAGTAGTGGGAGTGCACCACATCGAATCGCTTCCGATTGCGCTTCGTCCAGTTGACGATCCGGTCCCCGAAGGCGCCGACGTGTTCGATGAGGTCCGCGATCGGCAATGGCTCTGGGGGACCTGCATCGATGTGCACGACGCGGTAGCCCGGCAGCGGCTGTACCACGTCGGGTTGCTTTGGATCGGTGCGGCGGGTGAACACCACCGCGTCTACGCCCATCGAGGCCATGGTCGTGGCCAGCTCGTCCACGTAGACGTTCATTCCGCCGGCGTTGCCGATCCCCGGCTGGTTGAGCGGCGAGGAGTGCATGGCAACGAAAGCGACCTCCCTGATCATGCGAATGTCCCTTCGATGCGGTACAGCGGTCTGGCTGCTGCCCCTAGCCGGAACTTGTAGGCCTCGTCTCCTTTGAGCAGATCGAGTCGCATGGCTTGTTCTGCGATCAACGTCTCGATGAGCGTTGCCAGCAGCACGATGCCAGGAGATGCCACTGCCGCCTCGGGTGTGTAGGCCGAGTTGTACAGGAAGTATCCGTCGTGGCGGTCGAAGGCGAAGGCGGCGGCGACCGGCCCTCGCTTGGTGACGAGGAGGTCGATCGTGGCTCCCGCGTAGTCGATCAGGTCGGCAAAGAACGCCTCTCGCTCCTTCGACATGAACCCCCCTTTGCTACCGGGGGCGCTGCGATGCATTTCGGCGAACAAGGTCAGGGCTGCCTGGTCGGAACGTCGCTCCAGCGAAGCCTCTCCCAGGATCGCCGAGAAGCGGCGCCGTTTCCTTTTGACCTCGTGGCGTTCCTTCTTTGGCAGAGCGGCGAGCCACGCCTCGGGATCGTCCGGGAGGTCGATCACCGCAGTCATGGACTCGCCGGCGGAGGTGAAGCGATGACCCCCTTCCTGCAGGCCGTCGCGGAGAACCACAGCAGCCTCCTCCGGCAGGCTGTCGAACGAAAATCGGTGTCCTGGAAATGCCTCAGAGACGGCCTCCAGCGCCACCCGCGGGTCGCCAAGAGGGCTGTGGTAATCGGTCAGGTCGGCGTCGCCGCAGAACATCACTGTGCGGTCGGAAACGCGCAGTGGGAGACCACCCGTTGCTCCGGCTGCCAGCGCCAGGCGATCGGCGCCCGCTCGGTGGCGCCACCACGTCTCCAGAAAGGCGCTTTCCGGGAACGGACCTGTGCCGAGTGCGGTCGGGGGGTGAGTGAACGGCTCGTTGGTCCACTCGGTGGACACGGAGGTCATGCGCGGGCGACCGTGCCGACCGGCCTACCCCCTCCGAGCACCGTCGGCTCGGCGACCTCGGACAGCGCCTCCCGCATTGCGCCGGAAATGAGGCCCAGCTGGTCGGCGGCGGAGACGGCAGCCGCCGCTGCAGCACCGTCGTTTCCGGTACGCGCCTTGGTGGCAATCCCTACGCCGTGACGGCCGAGACCGATCGTCCCTAAGGCGCCGACCTTGACCGGTCCACCCCACCAGCGGCCGAGTAGGCCTTCGGGACGCTCGTTGTCCGCAACCAGCGAGGGAAATCGAGCTATCGCATCGGCGGCCATGGCGAACCGGTTGTCGACGGTCAGCCTGGCAAACGCCAGTGCCAGGCCTTTGATGGTTCCCCTCGCCGCCTGCGCACCGCAATGGTCGACCCCTGCCGGAACGGTGGCGACGCCGGTGACGTCGGCGATCAATTCGACGATCCCGACCTGGAGAGGATGGTCGGGCTCGAGGTACGTCTCCGTTGGCCAGCCGGCTGCGACGCAGGCTGCGAGCATCCCTGCATGCTTGCCGGAGCAGCTGTGAAAGATCGATCGCGGGTGGCGAGCGCCACGTTGTTGCCGCAGGGCAGTGGCGCCCACGGAGAACGGCCACGCCGGGGGTGTGTGCAGCGCAGCCTGGTCGAGCCCTGCTGTCCCGAGGATGGCGCGAATGGTGGCGAGATGCACCGGCCAGCCGCCGTGGGTGGCGCAAACGACCGCGAGGTGCTCGGGTGGGATCTGGAGCCCGGCTTCAATAGCGATCGTCGCCTGGAAGGGTTTGACCGCAGATCGGTAGTACATGGGGTGATCGGGTTCGCCGGAGCTCAGCAGTTCGTTACCTGCGGCGTCCACTGCATACACGTCGACATCATGGATCGCTTCGCTCAACCCGGATCGGACGATGACGAAGCGCACCGCAGCTACTGCTCCTTGAGGACGTCCCCGGCGTCGACGAGCCCTTCCTTGTATCGGCGCGTTACCTCGGCACTGATCACGTCGTGGACGTCGTACACACTCCGTCGCTCCTGAGAAACCATGCGTTCGGCGTCGGTGAGGGTGCCCTGGATGGTGATCAGCTCATCATCGTCGAGCGAGGGCAGGTGGGCGAGGAAGTCATCTTGCAGGATGCGGTCGACCGGATGCCGCTCGTCACCACCCGATTCCGGAGGCTCCAGCGGAAGCTCCTTCGGGATGGGGCTACGGTGGGTGCCGCCCACCCCTTTGGCGAGGATCTGTGGCAACGCTTCGATCAGTGTCCTGGTCTCCTCGCCGGAGCGGCGTCGCAGCTCGAAGGAGAGCAGATCCATCCTGCCGTGAAGCATCCTGCGGTAATAGGAGAGCTCGGTGTCGAGGTCGTCGAGCACAGCTCGTCGTTCCCTGAGCTGGTCCATCGAGAGCGATTCGAGACCAGCGATGTACGCCGGATCGGTGACTTCGTCGATTTGGCGTCGGCGCGGTTCCACTGCTCGACTCCCTTTCCGATTGTCAAGAACAGTAGTGGCGGACGGTCGGGTAGGGATTCACAGCCACCCCGTTCGGCCGGATCTCGAAGTGGAGGTGTGGTGAGGTGTAGCGGGCGTTCCCGCTGCTGCCGAGGTAGCCAACGATCGTTCCCGCGCTGACCCGTTGTCCGGATGAGATGTTGGTTGGGTGGCTCTCCAGATGGGCGTAGTAGTAGGTGATTCCGTCGTCCGAGTACACGTGCGTAGACAAACCGCCGAGGCGGTTCGACGAGAAGCGCACCGTGCCATCGACGACCGCGACGAGGGGAGTGTTGCGGCTGTTGAACATGTCGACGCCCTTGTGTGTTCGCCCCCCGGAGCGCGGCGCCCCCCAGGTGTTGATGAACGAAGCCCCGCCGAGCACCGGGCACTGGAACCCGGGGGTTGCCGCTGGCGGGAGACCACCGGCTTTTCCGCTCTGGCCGGCCACGCGTACGGCTTCCTCGGCTCTGCGGCGGGCTTCGGCCGCCTGGAGCTCCCTGCGCTCCTTGGCGAGGCGATCGATGGCCGCCTTTTCGGCTGCGGTGGCGCTGGCGTACGTGGCGCGGGCCTGCTCGGCCAGCTCGGCGGTGCGTTCGACGAGCGCGGCCGTTTCGGCCTCGAGGGCTTCTACCTCGATCCGTTGCTCGTCGAGGTCGAGCGTGAGCCGATCCATCTCGCGAGACACCGCCTGCAGCCGGTCGAGGTCAGCGAGGTCGCGGCTCGCCGCGTTGTCGATGAGAACCCGGGAGGTAAGGAGATCCTGGATCGAACCAACCTCGAATGCGGTGGTGACGATGGTGCGGCCTCCCGAGGTGTAGGCCTCGATGACGAGGTCTCTGGCGATGACCTTGAGTTCGGCGACCTCGATCTGATAGGCCTCGATCTTGTGCTCGAGAAGGCCGATGGTGTAGATGAGGCTCTCCTTCTGAGTCGTGACCTCCTCCAGGGCGAGCAGCGCTGCCTCCAGCTCTTCCTGCGACTGTTCCCAGGCTTCTAGGGCGTGCCCTGCCTCGTGTTGCGCCCTATCCAACTGGTCCTCGGCGCGTTCAACGTCCTCCTCGGTCTGCGCAGACGCGCCGGTGGGGACGGCCGCCATCAGGGCGAACATCACAACGACCACCACGGCGCGCGAAAAGCGCGAAATCATCATGCGAACCCTCAGGCTACAACTCGGCCCGAGAAATACGGCATGCCAAGACCGGTCAGGACAGCAGCAGCACGCTCATCCAGAACAGCGGCGCCGCCAGGAAGACCCCGTCGATCGGGCTGAGATGTCCAGGGGCGCGTTGAGTGTGGACGACCGTGCCGGCCCGGATCAGTGATCCGAAGACGCGCCCGGCGATCAGACCGACCGCGGCAGCAACGGAGGAGAA
>CAXMPL010000175.1:0-6886 GCA_964195125.1 uncultured Kiloniellales bacterium
GGTGGAACGCCCTGCGTACGGTTTGGAAACCGCCTTCGCCGCCAGAGTGGGCACATCGGGGCCTGAGGTTGTGATCTGCTGCGAGTTGGATGCGCTGCCCGAGATTGGCCACGCCTGCGGTCACAACATCATCGCCACCGCCGCCGCAGGCGCCGGAGTGGCCCTGGTTCCTGTCGCCGATGACCTCGGCATCAAGGTCACCGTGCTCGGAACCCCCGCAGAGGAGATGTATGGAGGGAAAATCGATCTGATCAATGCCGGCGCCTTTGCCGACGCCGCCGCTTCGATGATGATCCACCCCTCCAACGACGACGTCGTCGACAAACCCTTCCTGGCCATCGCCCACATCGAGGTCCGATTCCACGGCAAGGCCTCGCACGCCGCCTTCAAGCCGCAGGTAGGCGTCAACGCCCTCGACGCCGCGGTGCAGGCATATGTGAACGTGTCGACGCTTCGCCAGGCCATGTACCCGACCGACAAGGTCCACGGCGTCATCACCTACGGCGGCGGTGCGCCAAATGTCGTCCCTGAGTTCACCTCGATGGCGTGGTATGTGCGGGCACTGACCCCAGAGCGCCTGGATATCCTGTACCCCAAGGTCATCGCCTGCTTCGATGCCGCCGCCCTGGCCACAGGGTGCCGCCTCGAGGTCAAGGAGATTGGCCATCCCTACACCGACATTGTTCCCAACCCTGTGATGTCCGAGCTGTATGCGGCAAACACGGAGGCATTGGGCAGGCCAATGCTGCGCGGAACCGACTTCGATGCGGCGGAGACCGGCTCAACCGACATGGGCAACGTGTCATACGAGGTTCCGTCGATCCACCCCATGCTCTCCATCCACGCTGAGCCGGCCGTCAATCATCAAAGGGAGTTCGCCGCCCACACACTGACCCCGCATGGCGAGGCCGCCATCCGCGACGGCGCCCTTGGCATGGCATGGACGATCATCGACCTGGCAGAGGGTGATCGATGGGGAGATCTTTGAGTCGCGAGTCGCGAGCCCAGCGTTGGGTCTTGTGTCTCGGGACTCGAAGTTCGGCGGAGCCGAACGTACTCGCGACTCGCGACTCGTAACTGTCCTCTGCCTATCGTCGAGCCGTGACTGCTAGGACCACAACCGAACCCATCGACTGGTATCAGCTCGACGCAGCCGAGGTCGCCGCACGGCTTGGATCGGGGCGGCAAGGTCTCAGCGCCGAGGAGGCAACCGACCGGTTGGCCGAATTCGGGCCAAACGAGCTCGAGGAGCGTGGCGGCCGGTCGAGGTTACAGATCTTCCTCGCCCAGTTCCGCGACCTGTTCACCCTGATTCTGTTGGCGGCCGCGGTCATCTCAGCGTTCCTTGGCGACTGGATCGAGATGGTGGCCATCTTCGCCATCATCGTGCTCAACGCCGCCATGGGCTACGTCCAGGAGTCCAAGGCTGAGGAAGCACTGGCCGCCCTGAAACGAATGGCCGTGCCCGAGGTCACCGTCATCCGCAGCGGCGATCCCACCGTGATATCGGCGATTTCGGTGGTTCCCGGCGACAGAGTCATCATCGAGACCGGAAACGTGATCCCGGCGGATGGACGGCTTGTGGAGTCGGCGAATCTGGAGGTTGAAGAGGCGCCCCTCACCGGCGAGTCAGCGCCGGTGACGAAAGACGCCTCACTGGTCTACACCGACACACAGCCCATGGCGGACCGCCACAACGTCGTCTACATGGGCACGACCGTCACTAGGGGGCGCGGTCTCCTTGTGGTGACCGGCACCGGGATGGCCACCGAGCTTGGCACCATCGCCGACCTCATCCAGACGATCGAAGAGGAGCGGACCCCTTTGCAGCAGCGCCTCGATCACCTGGCGAAAATTCTCGCCGTGGTTGCGCTCGTCATCGTCACCGCCGTGTTTGCCATCGGGGTGGCTAGGGGTGAGTCCGTCGAGGTCATGCTGCTCACCTCGGTGAGCCTGGCCGTCGCCGCCATCCCAGAGGCGATGCCTGCGGTTGTCACCATCGCCCTCTCCCTGGGGGCACAGCGAATGCTGGCTCGTCAGGCGCTGATCCGTACCTTGCCTGCGGTCGAAACCCTCGGGTCGGTGTCGGTGATCGCCTCGGACAAGACCGGGACCCTGACCGAGAACAGGATGACGGTGACGGTGCTCGACGTTGCCAACCAGCGGCTCGAGCTGTCCGGTGCCACCCACGGCCCGTTCGAGGTCGATGACGTGGCCAGCGGCGGTGTAGCCCCGAGCCTGGAGGCGACGCTGCTCGCCGGGACGCTCAGCAACGACGCAGCCCTGTCGACCGGAGATGAGATCACCGCCATCGGGGACCCGACCGAGACCGCACTTGTCGTAGCCGCCGCCGAGTTCGGGCTGATGAAGCCGGAGCTGGAGAAGAGCTTTCCCAGGATCGACGAGATCCCATTCGACTCAACGCGAAAGCGGATGACGACGGTGCACAGGATCGACGAGATACCCGAGCCGCTTGGCGGCCTGGTTTCGGTCACCGGCAGCGACGTCGGGTTCGCCATCTTCACCAAGGGGGCGGTCGAAACGGTGCTCGAACGGAGCACGCAGGTGCTCGTCGAAGAGCGCATCGAAGAGCTCACCGATGTGTGGCAGGGACGGATCGTCGCCGCCGCCGAGGACCTGGCGGCGAAGGGCACAAGGGTTCTGGCAACCGCGGTCCGGGGCAGCGACGATCGGCCGACCATCGACAACGCCGAGCAAGACCTGGTGTTCACCGGTTTGTTCGGTCTGATGGACCCGGCCCGTCCCGAGGTCGCGCCGGCGGTGGCGACCGCAAAGGCGGCCGGGATCCGAACGGTGATGATTACGGGCGACCATCCACTCACAGCAAGCCACATCGCGCAGCAGGTGGGAATCACCAACGACGACACCTTCGTCATCGGTTCCGAGGTAGATGCGATGAGCGACGAGGAGCTGCGCCGTGCCGCCAGATCGACCTCGGTCTTCGCCAGGGTGTCACCCGAGCACAAGCTGCGTTTGATCGCCGCCTATCGCGCAGACGGGTCCCCGGCCGCGATGACCGGCGATGGTGTCAATGATGCCCCCGCCCTCAAACAGGCGGACATCGGGGTGGCGATGGGAATCACCGGCACCGACGTGGCCAAGCAGGCGTCGGACATGGTGCTGCTCGATGACAACTTCGCAACGATCGTCGCCGCCGTCGAAGAGGGCCGCGTCATCTACGACAACATCCGCAAATTCGTCAAGTACCTGTTGGCCTGCAACGCCTCCGAGCTCGCCGTCATGATCATCGGACCGTTTCTGGGGCTACCCATCCCACTGCTGCCGCTCCAGATCCTATGGATGAACCTGGTGACAGACGGCCTGCCCGCCCTCGCCCTCGGGGTCGAGCCGCCGGAGGAAGACGTGATGGATCGTCCACCCCGACCGTCGGGGGAAACGATCTTCGGCAGGGGAGTCGTCCCCTACATCGGCGGGTTCGGGACGCTGATGGCGGCCCTGACGCTGCTGGTCGGCGTGGTCGCCTGGAACCTGGACGACCCTGCCTGGCAGACGATCCTGTTCACGACCTTGATCTTCTCCCAGCTTGCCCTCGCCCTCGAGGTACGCACCGAAAAGCGGTCGCTGTTCTCCGTCGGGTTGCTGTCCAATCGGGCCATGCTGGCGGCAGTGTCGGTCGGGGCCGCCGCCCACTTCGCCCTGGTCTACGTGCCGTTCCTCCAGAAGATCTTCAAGACGGTCCCGCTGGGACCCCGGGGCATCTCCATCTCGCTGGCAGCAGCGGGTGTGGTCATCGTTGCGACGGAAGCGTTCAAGTGGTGGCTGAGAAAGAGTCCCAAGTCTCAAGTCTCAAGTCTCAAGTCCTGACCGCTTGCGACTTGCGTCCTGCGACTCCCTGAGCTTCGTTCTCAGAGAATCTGGCTCAGAAACAGCTTCGTTCGGTCATGCTGCGGATTGGTGAAGAAGTGCTCCGGGGTGCCTGCCTCGACGATCGTCCCGAAGTCGAAGAACAGCACCCGGTCGGCGACCTCCCTGGCGAAACCCATCTCGTGGGTGACGACGATCATTGTCATCCCCGACAGCGCCAGCTCCTTCATCACATCTAGCACCTCTTTGATCATCTCCGGGTCGAGCGCAGAGGTCGGCTCGTCGAACAGCATGATCTTCGGTTTCATCGCCAGAGAGCGGGCGATCGCAACCCGCTGCTGCTGGCCACCGGATAGCTGCCCAGGGTACTTCTCTGCCTGCTCGGGAATCCCCACCCGCTCCAGGAGCTGTACGCCGATCTCCTGCGCCTCGTCCTTCGGCAGCTTGCGCACCCACTGTGGCGCCAGCGTGATGTTGTCCAAGACGGTCAAGTGCGGGAACAGGTTGAACTGCTGGAAGACCATGCCGACCTCGGAGCGGATCTTCTCCACGTTCTTGATGTCGTTCGTCAGCTCGGTGCCGTCAATGAAGATCGACCCCTCCTGGTGCGCCTCGAGGCGATTGAGGCACCGGATGAACGTCGACTTCCCTGATCCGGAGGGCCCGATGATGACCACCACCTCGCGCTCCTTGACCGAGGTGGTGATACCCTTCAACGCCTGGAAGTCGCCGAACCACTTCTTGACATCGTCGGTGATGATCATCGGCTCGCCGAGGACATGCCCGGGCTGCCCAGCCGTCTCGGTCTGCTCTTCGTTCCCTGTTGTCATGGATTGATCCTTTCGATCACCGCTCACCGACGCCGAGCTTCTTCTCCAAGCGTAGGGACATCCTGCTGAATGAGAACGTGAACATCCAATACACCACGGCGGCAAACAGGAGCGTTTCCTTGATGGTGCCCAGGAAGACGAAGGGCTGGGTCTGGCTTGGGATTACCACCCTGGCGATATGCAGGAAGTCGAACAGCCCGACGATGGTGACCAGCGACGTGTCTTTGAACAGGGCAATGGTCTGACCGACGAGTGCCGGGATCACCGCCTTCAGCGCCTGGGGCATGGAGATGAACACCGTGGTCTGGGTCACGCTCAGCCCCACCGCATGCGCCGCCTCGTACTGCCCCCTCCCGACCGACTGGAGCCCGCCGCGCACGTTCTCCGCCATATAGGCAGCATTGAAGAGGGTCAAGGCGACGACCGCCCTGGCGACGCCACCAATCTCCACCCCCGGCGGGAGGGCAACGGGAAGCATGATGAACGCCACCAGCAGCCAGGTGATCAGCGGTACCCCACGCACCACCTCGATGTAGGTCGTCGACATGAGCCGGAAGATGGGCATCTTCGAGGTCCGACCAAGGGCCAGCAGTATCCCCAGCGGGAAGGAAAGCACGATCGCGGACACCGACAACACCAGCGTCAGCGCCAGGCCGCCGAGGAAGGTCGCGCTGGCGACTTCGACGGTCGACGGCGCGGTGATCAGGGCAACGACGAGGGTGACGACCGTCACCGTGCCCAACCAGCCGCCGAGGTAGCGCCGTCTGGTTATCCCCTCGCCGCCAAAGCTCGGGGCGAGCAGGGCGAACACCGCCAACAGCAGGAGGAGGAACCGGATCAGCCACTCCATCGGGACCAGGATCGAGCCGAAGGCCACCACCACCAGCACCGCGGCGAGTATTCGGCCAAGTTCCCCCTTTTGTGAGGCGATAAAGTTGAGCAGGAGCCCACCGAGCACCCCAAACCCCAGAGCGACGGGAACGTACCAGGTGAGAGCCCGGGTCAGATCGGCGGCGGGATCTCGAAGAACCACGAGCACGATCACGGGAAACGACGCGACCCACAGCCCGGCGATGGTGTTGCGGGCGGTTCGCTCGTCGATCCGGTCCCGCGCCAGCTTTACCAGCAAGTAGGTGATGATCCCGATCGCCGCCAGCACCGTCCACGGCACTCGCGTCGACATGGCGACCGGTTCCTGGACGCTGATCTGGGTGCCATTGGGGGTGCGTGCAGGGAACGGCAGCTCGATCGTCCACATGGCGATGAGGACGAGGGTGATCAGAGCCACCGTCACTCCCAGAACAGGAACCGTTGCCGCCTTGGCCTGCTCGGTGTTGAGCGTTCGCGTCAGATACCCGGCGACGAGCAGCACGACACCGACGCCGACCCAGGTGGACACGGTGGTCGGATCCTCGACGCCGACCGGTGAGGCCTCGAGGCCCCACGGGCCGACCAAGCCACCGAGCACGGCGGCGGCACCGACGCTCATGATGTTTCCGCCGAGCCTGCGGCGGGTGGTGCTGCCCCCCACCCGGTAGATCGCCAGCGTGGCCGCGAGCAACACGATCACGATCCCGACCGACACCCACACCCTGGCGAACTGCTCGGTGGGGTACGCCTGGACCATGAGCAGCCGCATGTTGAAGGTGACGGCGTCCCAGCGCCGATCGCCGGCGAACACGAAGCCGAGCAGGCCCGAGTACACGCCGAGCACGAGCAGGGTGGCCACCACCGTCAGCACGATGCTGGCAGGGTTTGAGAACAGGTTGTTTTTGGCCCAGACCCGCGGCCCGGACGGGGGCGGTTCGGGTGCAAGCTCGGGGGTCTCCAGGACTTCGATCGTCATCTCATTGCTCCACGAGCATCATGCGGCGGTTGTAGTAGTTCACGATGGCAGAGATCACCAGGCTGCCGGTCAGGAAGAACGCCATCCAGACCAGCACCACCGGAAGCGACTGTCCCGTCTGGTTCAGGATCGTGATGCCGACGGCGACGATGTCGGCATACGCCACCCCGATGCCGAGCGACGTGTTCTTGAACAGGTTGAGGTACTGATTCCCCATCGGCGGCATGATGATCCGGAACGCCTGGGGAAGGATGATCAGCCGCAGGAACTGCGACCGGGTGAGGCCAACGGCCTGCGATGCCTCGGTCTGGCCGCTGGGGACGGCAAGGACTCCGCCGCGCACGATCTCGGCGATGAACGCCGC
>CAXMPL010000176.1:0-14464 GCA_964195125.1 uncultured Kiloniellales bacterium
CCACGCTCGATCCGGTATCGGCCCGGTGATGGCCGGGTCACACCTGGGGGTGGTCCCCCTGATGCGCAACACACGGTCCTCGTTGGCGAGGTCCCGTACATCCAACCCCCCAGGGATACTCGAACGGTAGTAGCACGTCCCGGTGGTGTAGAGGTACCGGGTCGGAGCCGGCGCCTGAGCCGGTTGTTCGTCCGATTCCTCCGACGGAGAATCGTCGCCGGGGATGGCGCCGGAGATGTCACAGACCAGGACCGCTCCTTCGTCGTATCGGCAGTGATCAGTTGCAAGTCCCGAAGATCCGATTGTCAAAGCGACTGCGAAGGCGAGCGTTAAGACGAGAACGGGTGCGGTCCGTCGCATACACAACCCTCTCCTGTGTAGGAGAACCCCCAAGCGCCGTCGTCTCCAGGCTCAAGCACAAGCAGCCGGGACGTCTCTGCGGATCCGACAATGCTGTCCACGGGCCCAAAGCCAACTCGGGCCGCGAGGCACACGCCGCTGTCTTGCAGCACTTCCTCGACCCATAGTGACACGTCTGTTGGCGGCCCGCTGAACTCAATCACGTCAAAGGCGCCCATGCTGGCTTCCATGTACCCGTCGTTAGCGAATAGAGCCCGGTAGGCGACCTCGTCACCCTGGTACAGCGCGTCCAACCGGCGTTCCTCCAGGTCCTGGTAGATCGCTTCGATCTCAGCAACCCGGTCCACGGTGGTGGTCGTCGCCAGCGTGGTCGTCGTCGCGGTTGTCGGTATCGAGGTTGGCGTCGTCGCCGGGGTCGACGAAGAGCACCCCACGACTACCAACGACGCCACGAAGAAACCGACCCAGCGCATAGCTCCACCCTACGGAACGCGCAAGACCCTTCCAATGGCCATATCAGACAAGGTTTTCCCGACCTACGCACCGTCCCTTCCGTCGTACGTGTCTGCGTACTCACTGAGGGTCACCCCAAGCACGTACGACCGCTGCCATGAGCTGGCGTCGCCAGCTCGCCGGCGCCGATGCGAGGGCATAGACGCCTCGGTCCAGTGACAGCCAGTCGCCAGAGGAGAGGCGGTAGAAGGCCTGCCGCTTGGTCCCACCGGAGCCCACGACCTGCCGATGGTTGAAAACGCCGTGCTGCGTCCTTGCGAGGAGAGAGATTGCGCGATCGAGGTCGGACATGCGTATAACCGTGCCACGCTCGGACCGCGAGGAGAAGGGTGTCGACCGGCAGATCACGTCGTACGTGTCTGGGGTCGCGCTCAGTGAGTCTCTAAGAGCGCGCACCGATAGGTGACCGGTCGTCTCGACAGAAGTGGAGCCATTTCCCCGCTCTTGCCGCTTCGCGGCGGGCCGCTCGGGCCACGGCTCCGCAAATGGCTCTCGCCGACAGAGATCGGATCGTGCTCTATTTGCGGAGCCTCTAGGCACGTACGACGGGAAAAGGTCATAGGTTTGGGTTGACCTGGTTGGCGGCGAACTCCGCGGCGGGGTCGAGAGCGGATCCGAAATAGTCGTTGGAGTGGACCCAGATCGCCAGCGATCCCGATTGACACACCGGGTCTCCGCGCAAGCAGACCTGGATGGTTCGGTCGGCCAACTCGCCGTCTAGAGAGGCCCGGCCCACCAAGCCGCCCTGGTCCGGGTTGAAGTCGCCCGACTTCTCCGTGGCGTCGTCCGGGGCGAACACTGGGTTGGCCAACAGGATCATGGCGTCGATGGTCTCCTCACCGAGGGTGCCTAGGTCGGCGACGCTGATCACCTGCGCACCCTGGGAAAATCCGGCCACGACGATGCGAGCCTCTTCACATCGCGAGCCCAGCAGATCCACCGCAGCCCGGAGCTCCCCGGCTCCGGCGGCGACGCTCTCCTCGTATCTGGAACTGTCGCCAAATCGACCTCGTGCGGCCGGATAGTCGAGCGGATATATCGCCACTCCGATGTCGCGGCCCGCCTCGGGACGCAGGAAGCTCAGGAAGATGGAGTAGGCATCGGAGAGCTGGGGCCCGATGCCGGGGTCCTGGTCCGTCCCGCGGGCGCCCACGAAGAACACGTTCGGGCAGCTCTCGGTCTCAACCCAAACCCCGACGTCGGTGACGCTTCCCGCTTCCGCGCTCTCCGGGAGGAGCAACACGACAGCCACCACGATGGCGGTGGCGACAACCACGCCACCAGCGCTCCCGATCCAGAACGATGTTCGATTACCCCGGGTGGCCACACCCGATTCAACCACCGGACCGGGACTGTGATCGACGTGGGGAACCGCCAGCCCGACGAAGTACCCTCCCACGCATGCGCCAGTCGTGGATCGCCGTGGATCTCGACGCCATCGCGGCGAACACCAGGGCCATTGCCCGCGCCGTTGATCCCGCCGCCCTGTGCGCAGTGGTCAAGGCCGACGCCTACGGCCACGGAGACGTTCCCGTTGCCGAGGCCGCCCTCTCTGGCGGAGCTACGTGGCTGGCCGTGGCCCTGGTCTCCGAAGGGGTGCGTCTACGCGAGGCCGGCATCGAGGCCCCGATCCTCGTCCTCGCCGAACCGGAAGAAACGGACATCTCGACCATGATCTCGTGGGATCTCACCCCAACCGTGTACCGGACCTCGTTCGCCAACACCCTGGCCGATTCAGCCGAGGCCGCCGACACCGTTTTCCCAGTTCACCTCAAGCTCGACACGGGAATGCATCGCGTCGGTGCCGACGCTGAGGAGGCGTTTGCCGTTGCTCGTCTCATCGATGACCACGACCACCTTCGACTCGAAGCCCTGTGGACTCACTTCGCCGTCTCCGACGAGGACTCCAACTTCACCGCACACCAGGCCCGGGAGCTCAGGGCCTTCCGGAAACGACTCGACGACGAGGGAATCATTCCCGAGATGATGCACGCCGCCAACACCGCAGGCGCCCTCGACTATCCGGACGCTCGCTTCGATCTGGTGCGGGTCGGGCTCGGCATCTACGGTCTGCGCCCCGCTCCCGGTGTTGGAGCCGAGCTTCCACTGCGGCCGGCGATGAGCGTTGTCTCCAAAGTGTCCTACGTGAAGAACCTCCCGGCCGGCGCCAGACCTTCGTACGGCCGGATCCGGCCGCTTCCGACCGACGCCGGTGTCGCCACCGTTCCCGTTGGCTACGCAGACGGCATCGCCAGGCGACTGTCATCGAACGGCGGCGAGGTCCTGGTGAATGGTCGGCGCTACCCGTTCGCCGGAGCCATCACGATGGACCAGGTGGTCATCGACATCGGTGACGATCCGGTCTCCGTCGGCGACGAGGTCGTGTTTCTCGGACGGCAAGGGACAGAAGAGATCACCGCGGAGGAGTGGGCCGATCGCCTCGACACCATCAATTACGAAGTCGTGTGCCACTTCGGGCCGCGACTACCACGCGTGTACACCGGGTCCTCCGATGGAGAATGAGACGATCACAGCCGTCCCAGGCGTCGCCGTCGGCCACTCGACCGACGCCGAGGCCGCCACCGGTGTCACCGTGCTCACCTTTCCGGAACCGAACGTTGCCGTGGTCGACGTACGCGGCGGGGCGCCGGGGACGCGCGAGACCGAAGCGCTTGGAACCGCGATCAAGCCGGTGACGGTGAACGCCCTCATGTTCTCCGGTGGATCAGCCTTCGGTCTCGCTGCCGCCGACGGCGTCACCGCCGAGATCGAGAAGGAAGGACGGGGGGCTCCAACCCCGTGGGGTCCCGTCCCCATCGTGCCCTCGGCCATCGTGTTCGATCTGATGACCGGGGACGTGGCGCGACGGCCCGGCCCGGACGACGGCGCGACGGCCTATCTGGCACGCACCCAAGATCCCGCGTCCCTTGGCAGAGTCGGTGCCGGCTCGGGGACGACGGTCGCCGGGTGGCGCGGACCCGACTCGATGCGATACGGGGGGGTTGGCTCCGCCGTCGTCCGCTTGGAGGAGGTCACCGTCGGTGCCCTGGTGGTACTCAACGCCGTTGGCGACGTCTTCTCCCTGGAGGGTGAGCCGCTCACCGGCGGTCAGCATGCGTCGATGGAGATGCCGGTGGGTCCGACGCCGGACAACACCACCCTGGTCTGTATCGCAACCGACGCCGGAATCGACGACCGAAACGAGCTACGCCGCATGGCGATCCGGGCCCACGACGCTCTGGGCGCCTGCATCCGCCCTACCCACACCCGGTACGATGGTGACTCGACGTTCGTGGTGTCCTTCGGAGACCAGCCGGACCCGAACATCGACATGATCCAACAGGCGGCCTTTGTTGTGGTAGGACGAGCGATCGAATCGGCAATCAACTCGGTCCCTGATGGTGCGCTGTGACCACGCAGGCCTCGGATCCGCTCCTCCAGCTCAAGGTGGTCGAGGCTGAGGCGCTGATCTGCACCAAGTGTGACCTTGCCGAGGGCCGGACCCAGGTCGTCTTCGGCGCCGGCGATCCTCAGGCCGATGTGATGTTCGTTGGGGAGGCACCAGGCCAGCGCGAAGACGAGCAGGGAATTCCGTTCGTCGGCCCTTCGGGGCGACTCCTCGAGGAGCTCCTCGCCGAGATCGACCTAACCCGCGATGCCGTCTACATCACCAACGTCGTCAAGTGCAGGCCGCCGAGCAACCGGGACCCGAGACCCCATGAAATCGACGCTTGCAAGGGCTACTTGCGGACCCAGCTGGAGTTGATCGACCCAACCGTCGTCGTCACCCTCGGCAACTTCTCTACCAAGCTCCTGCTGAGAACCGAGGTCGGCATCACCAAGCTCCGAGGCGTGGCCTACGAGTGGTGGGGCCGATATCTGGTGCCGACCTTCCACCCCGCTGCGGCACTGCGAGGCAGGGCGCAGGTGCTCGAAGACCTGCGCTACGACTTCTCCCTCGTCCGCGACGTGCTGGACGGTAACCTCGCCACCGACACCGGCATCGAAGAGGAAACGCCGCCCCCGCAACCGGCGGATGACCCGCAGCAGCTTGGCCTCTTCGGTCAATGAGGCCCCATGATCGAGGTTCGAACCGACGCTCCAAGTGAGACTCTTGCCCTCGGGCAGCGCCTGGCGTCCATCCTGCAACCCGGTGACGTCCTGCTGCTGAGCGGGCGGCTTGGCACCGGCAAGACGCTGCTGACTGGCGGGATTGCAGAGGGCCTCGGGATCACGGTCCCCGTGGCGAGTCCGAGCTTCGTCATCGCCCGCCACTACGACGACGGGTTTCTCGGGCTTATCCATGCCGATGTTTACCGGCTGGGCTCGGTGGCCGAATTCGAAGATCTGGAGCTAGAGGAAACGGCGGCCGACGGTGTGCTCGTAATCGAGTGGGGCGAAGCCGTCTCGCAGGCAGTCACCGAGGATCGGCTCGACATCGACATCTTCATGGAGGGGGAGACCGGACGCACCTTCCGATTCATTCCGCGGGGATCGTGGTCCTCTAGATCTCTCGAGGAGGTTGCGTGAAGGTCCTCGCCATCGAAACGGCGACGCCGGCGTCATCGGTGGCGCTCGGAGAGGACGGCGCACTCACCGCGCTCAACGTCCGGGTCGACCGGCGAGGCCATGTCGGGTTTCTCATCCCCGCCATCGACTTCTGCTTCGAGCGAACCGGCTGGGATCCAAGTGACATCGATATCGTGGTGGTCGACTACGGCCCAGGTCCGTACACAGGTATCCGGGCAGGGATGGCCACGGCACAGGCTTTCGCCGCCGCCTTGGGCGTCCCGCTTGTCGGCGTTTCCTCGCTAACCGTGCAGGCGGTGCGGGCTGCGACGGGGCACCGCAGGATCTGGTCGGTGGTCGATATGCGCCGGGGACAGGTGGCGGTGGCTCCATATCGACCGTTGCCGGGCGGCGTCGCTCCCGATGGGGACGCCGAGGTCGTTGGACCAGACGAGTTCCGGGCAAGGTTGGATGCCGAGGCTGTGGACTCGCTCGTAGTCGGCGACTGGCAAGCCCTGCCCGAGTCGATCTGGTCGGGTCTACACCGGGTGCGCATGGGCCGGCCTCGATATCCGTCGGCCGATGTGATCTGCGAGATCGCGGCCATCCAGTCTGGGCGAGAGGACTTCGGACAGCCGTCTGAGGTTCGTCCCGAGTACATGCGCGAACCCGACGTGGATATCAACTGGGAAACCTTCCGCTCGGAGACCTGGTGATCATCCGCGACGCCACCCTGGCCGATATCGCCGCCATCGTGGCGCTCGAGCATCAGGTATACGACGAGCCCTGGTCGGAAGCGATCATCCGCGACGAGCTGACCCAGCGAACCCGTATCTACCTCGTGGTTACCGAGGGTGACGGAATCGTCGGTTTCGGTGGGGTGATGCTGGTCGACGACGATGCGCACCTCACCACGCTGGGGGTGGCGCCGGAGGCGAGGCGGCGGCATCTCGGCACCCGGCTCCTCCTCGCCCTCGTCGAGCGTGCCCTCGATTCGGGATCGCGGCACCTCACCCTCGAGGTGAGGGCGAGTAACACCAATGCCCAGCGGCTGTACGAGCGATTCGGCTTCGCCGAGGTGGGCAAGCGGCACGGCTATTACCAGGGTGAGGACGCAGTGGTGATGTGGGCCATCGACATCGATGCCGCCGAGTATCAGGAGCGGCTGGACGGGATCCGGTTCGAGTTGGGGGAGGCTGCGTGAGCGACCCACTCGTCCTTGGAATCGAGACCAGCTGTGACGAGACCGGGGTCGCCGTCATTGAGGGTCTCGAGGTGCGATCGTCGGTGCTGGCATCGCAGACCGACATTCACGCGCGATTCGGTGGCGTCGTTCCCGAGGTCGCCGCCCGAGCCCATGTGGAGGCGATCCGCCCGCTCATGCACCAGGCGATGTCTCAGGCAGGTGTCTACTCGGATCAGATCGACGCGGTAGCGGCGACTCGCGGCCCCGGCCTCGTCGGCGCATTGATGGTCGGGTTCGCCTTCGGCAAATCGCTGGCGTGGAGCCTTGGTAAGCCCTTTTTCGGCGTCGATCACATGGAGGGCCATCTGTTCGCTCCCAGGCTGGAGTTCGAGGACTACCAGCCACCGGCAATTGTGCTCCTCGCCTCTGGTGGTCACAGTCAGATTGTCCACGTCAGGGATTGGGGTGACTACAAAACGCTTGGCGCAACCATCGACGACGCCGCCGGCGAGGCGTTCGACAAGTTGGCCCGATTCATGGGCCTCGGCTATCCGGGTGGGCCCGCCATCGACGCCGAATCCGACGACGGCGATCCTGATGCGGTGGCGTTCCCAAGGGCCCTGGCCGACCGGCCTTATGATTTCTCGTTCTCAGGGCTGAAGACTGCGGTGGTCACCTATCTGGAGAAGGCCAGAGACGCGGGCGAGCTTCCACCGCGAGCCGATGTTGCTGCGTCGATCCAGGAGGCCATCGTCGACGTGCTCGTCGACAAGACGTTCAACGCGGTCGACTCCACCGGGGCGCAGGTCGTCGCGGGTGGCGGGGGCGTCCTGGCCAACCGCCGCCTGCGGGAAAGGCTGAGCGAGGAGGCGGACCGGCGCGGTGTTGGCCTCTACGTCCCGTCGCCGAGCCTGTGCACCGACAACGGCGCCATGGTCGCCGCCGTCGGCGTTCAGCGCCTGTCCACTGGAGCGACGCCGGATGCGCTCGACAGCGACGTGGACCCAGCCATGCGCCTCGGGGCATGACCACCGCAATCCGTCTCGGGCGCGTCCGTGGGGTGGAGGTCATCGCCGACGCCCCCGTGTTTGTCGTTGCTGTAGTCCTCGGGTGGCTCCAGTACCTGGCTCTCGTGTCGTCGTACGACGCCTCGTCGGTTGCGACCATCCTCGGCCTCGCCGTCGCCGTGCTGTACCTGGCCTCGCTGCTCCTCCACGAGTCGCTGCACACCATCGTCGCTGCCAACCGCGGGCTGCACCCTCGGCGTATCCGGCTGCTGGTGTTCGGCGGCTATTCCATGATCGACCACCGGGACTCGACGCCATCCGATGAGTTCTGGGTGGCGATAGCCGGTCCTCTAGCCTCGGTGGCAGCGGGTGGCCTGCTGTGGGTGCTGGCGCTGGTGGCCACTGGGCATGAGCCGACCGCCGAGACGATGCGGTTCCTCGGCTCTATCAATCTGTTGATCGCAGCCTTCAACCTGCTACCCGGCTTGCCGCTCGACGGTGGCCGGGCGCTACGTGCGCTGCTGTGGAGGTCGACCGGCGATCGGATCCGTGCGACGCAGCTGGCGACCGCTGCCGGTAAGGCGCTGGGTTGGGCAGTTGCCAGCATCGGCCTCTTCGTCCTCATCTTTGGCACCGACCCCTCCGGCCTGATCTGGGTGCTGCTGGGATGGTTCCTGTATCGCAGCGCCATCGGTGCCGGCAGGAGGGAGGAGCTCATCGCTCGGGCCGCGGGAGCCACGGCTCGAGACGTGATGCGGGCAACGCCGGATGCCGTCCCCGGGACGATGCGTGTCGCCGAGGTGATGGAGCTGTTCCAGGCGGGACCAAATCTGCGGGCACTCCCCGTCGCGGTCGACGGGCGGGTCACCGGCATCCTCGGGCAAGCCGAGGTCGATGGGCTCGCTCCGGCGCGGCTCGAGCTCGGTCGTGCTGCATACGTGATGTCCCCGATCGGCCCTGGGGACATCATCGACGCTGACACACCGATCGACGAGGTGATTGCACGAAGCTCCAGCGCTGGCCGGTGGGTGGTGGTCGACGACGGTGCAGTCGTCGGCATGATCGAGACGGGGGATCTCGATGCAGCGTTGAGCTGATGGCCCGTCCCCGAATGCTTATAGCGCTCGATCCAACCATTCGACGCTCGACATGGCCCAGGGAGCCCTCGGCCGGTGGCCGGTGTAGGCGGCTGATGACTGATGGCTGACGACCCTTTTCTTTCTTGGCACTCTCGGCCCGAGAGTGCCAGAAACGTGCTAACGTTGGCAGTCGCAATTCGTGACTGCTAAACCCCACGAAGGAGGAATCGGATGAAATTACAGCCCCTGGGCGACCGTATTGTCGTGAAGCCCAAGGACGAAGACGAGTCCACTACCACAAGCGGCCTCGTCATCCCCGACACGGCCAAGGAAAAGCCACAGCTTGGTGAGGTCCTCGCCGTCGGTCCGGGTGAGTTCAGCGATGGGGAACGGGTCCCCATGGATGTCAGCGTCGGTGATCTCGTCTTCTACTCGAAGTACGGAGGCACCGAGGTCAAGGTCGAAGGCGAGGAGTACCTGGTGCTTTCTTCGCGCGACGTACTCGCCGTATTGGCTTAGGAGGGAATCCACTACATGGCAGCAAAAGAACTTCGTTTCAATGAGGAGGCCCGCCGTGGTCTCCAGGCGGGCGTAGACAAGCTCGCCGACACCATCAAGGTCACGCTGGGCCCGCTCGGCCGCAACGTGGTGCTGGAGAAAAAGTGGGGTGCCCCCACCATCACCAACGATGGTTACACCATCGCCAAGGAGATCGATCTCGAGGACCCATATGAGAACATGGGCGCCAAGCTCGCCTACGAGGCCACCAACAAGACGAACGATGTGGCCGGCGACGGCACGACCACCTCGGCCGTGCTCACCCAGGCCATGGTCCACGACGGACTGAGGCTCGTTGCGGCTGGGGCCAATCCGATGGAGCTGAAAACGGGCGTCGAGGAGGCGGTCACTCGGGTCGTCGAGCACATCGCGTCGAGCGCCACTCCGGTGTCGTCGGACGATAAGGAGGCCATCGCCTATGTAGCCTCGAACTCGGCGGCCGATCAGGTGATCGGGGAGCGGATCGCCGAAGCCCTGCATAAGGTCGGCAACGAGGGTGTCATCACCGTCGAGGACAGCCAGACCTTTGGCGTCGAGCTCGAGTTCACGGAAGGTATGCAGTTCGACAAGGGCTACATCTCGCCGTACTTCATCACCGATGCCGATCGTCAGGAGGCCGTTCTCGATGATCCGTACATCCTGATTGCCAACCAGAAGATCAGCTCGGTCCAGGACATGCTCCCGGTGCTCGAGAAGGTCATGCAGTCCGGCAAGGCCCTCCTGGTAATCGCTGAGGACACCGACGGTGAGGCGCTTGCCACACTCGTCGTCAACAAGATCCGCGGCACCTTCCTCTCGGTGGCCGTCAAGGCCCCTGGATTCGGTGAGCGTCGGAAGGCTCAGCTCCAGGACGTCGCCATCCTCACGGGTGCGACGGTTATCTCGGAGGAAGTCGGCCTCAAGCTGGAGAACGTGACTATCGATCTGCTCGGTCAGGCCCGCAAGGTGGTTGTGACCAAGGACGACACCACGATCGTGGAAGGCGCCGGCAGCCATGAGGACGTCGAAGCCAGGGTCAAGCAGATCCGTAACGAGATCGAGAACTCGGACTCCGATTGGGATAGTGAGAAGCTCTCCGAGCGTCTCGCCAAGCTGTCCGGTGGCGTCGCCATCATCAAGGTCGGCGCCGCCACCGAGGTAGAGCTCAAGGAGAAAAAGCATCGCATTGAGGACGCCATTCAGGCGACCCGTGCCGCCGTTGAAGAGGGCATCGTCCCCGGCGGTGGTGTGGCGCTGCTCCGCTCGATCGACTCGATCGACAAGCTCCGCGGTGGTTCGGACGACGTGAAGGCAGGTCGCGACCTGGTCCGTCGTTCTCTCGAGTCGCCGCTACGTCAGATTGCCGTGAACGCTGGATACGAGGGCGGTGTCGTGGTGAACAAGGTTCTCCATGACACCGAAGGCAACGTCGGGTTCGATGCCTCGACCGGCGAATATACGGACCTGATCAAGGCCGGTGTCATCGATCCTGCAAAGGTGACTCGTTCGACCCTGCAGAACGCCGCCTCAGTTGCGGCCCTGTTGGTGACGACCGAGGCACTGGTCGCAGAGCAGCCGGAAGAAGCTCCGGCGGCGATGCCCGGCGGCGGTCACGACATGGGAGGCATGGACTTCTAGGAGAGTCGCAAGTCGCGAGTCGCAGGTCAGAAGAAGGAGGGGCGGTCCGAAACGGCCGCTCCTTCTTCGCGCCCGCTGCCTTGTTGCCTCCCCCCTCAGGGAGGTGACGCCTCCAGGGCGCCGGAGCCGGTCAAGGTGCTGCTGCTTTGTTGCCTCCCCCTCAGGGGGAGGTGGCGCCCGTAGGTCGCCGGAGGGGGTCAAAGTGCTCTCGCTATCGGAGAGGCGGGGCTATGCCGTTGCACACACGCGAAACCCCGACTCGAGTCTTGCGACCTGCGACTTGAGACTCTCTACGCCAGTAACCCGTCGGCTTTCAGCTTTCCATACAGCTCTGACCATTCGTGGTCGAGCAAGCTCCACGCCGTATGGTCCACCCACTCGTCGCCGATCTTGACCTCATCGCGCAGGGTTCCCTCGAAAGTGAATCCGAGGCGGTGGGCGATTCGCTCCGAGCCGATGTTGCCGACCGCGATGCGCAGTACGAGCTTGTGGCAGTCCATCTCTTCGAATCCGATCTGAATGGAACGAGCCGTCACTTCGGTACCCACACCCTGTCCGGTCATGTCGGATCTGATCCAGTACCCGATCTCGCCGATGCCGTTCTGGCGTGACGTCCACCAGATCGAGACGTTCCCGATGTGATGGTTGGGGTCGCCCGAGGTACGGACGGCGAAGTCGAAGGCCTTGCCCTCGGCCCAGGCGCCGGCCGAGTCCCGGACAAATCGCTGGGCAACCGATCGATCGTACGAACTCGCCCACGGCAGCCACGGTTGCAGCTCCTTCTTCGACGACAACACCGCCTCGTGCAGGGCGACCACATCCCTTCGCCGGAAGGGACGAAGCGTGAACCGCGGGGTGGTCCGCAGACGAGAGTCGAGGTGTCGCGCCATCGAGAACAAGCCTATCCCCTTATGCTCGGGGAATGGACGTCTGGAAAGCTCTTTCTGCGCTGCCCCCTGTGGATACGCCACCGGATGCCCGTTATGCCGTGCTGGTTCCCCTGTACGACGACAACGGAACCACCAGGATCGTGTTCACCACCCGACCGGAACACATGCGCACTCACCCCGGTGACGTCGTGTTCCCAGGTGGTGCTATCGAAGACGACGAGGATCCGATCGCCACCGCCAAACGAGAGTCCTGGGAGGAGATCAAGCTTCCCTCCGACAACGTCGTCGAGATCCTCGGCGGACTGCGACCGTTGACGACGCGGGATCCGGGCAGAGTGATCGTGCCGGTGGTCGCCAGGATCGAGCGACCGGTGGAGTTGGTTCCGGACCCGGCGGAGGTGGAGAGCATCATCGAGCCCCGGCTCGACGACCTGCTCGACGACTCGCGGTGGACAAGCCAGGACTGGCAAGGTTTTGAGATGTGGTTCTTCGAGTTCGACGAAGGGATCCTGTGGGGAGCAACCGCTTTCATGGTCAGAGAGTTGCTGGAGTACCTGAAGTGAGTCAAGAGTCTGGAGTCCAGAGTCCAGAGCCCGAAGAGAGTCAGGCTTTTGCTGAACACTCAAGCGAGGACTCTCGACTGTCGACTCATGACTCGGCGGCGCAGCGGCCGTACCACATGCCCTTCGACGAGTTCCGTCGGCACGGGCACGATCTTGTCGACTGGGTCGCCGACTACCTGGAGACGGTAGGCGAGCGACCGATCACACCGGACGTCAAGCCTGGTGACATCCGTGCCCTTTTGCCCGAGTCGGCTCCCGAGCAACCCGAACCTTTCGAAAACGTCATACGCGATCTCGACGAGATCATCATGCCCGGGATCACCCACTGGCAGTCGCCGGGGTGGTTCGGGTTCTTCCCTGCCAACTCCTCACCTCCCTCGATCCTCGGCGAGCTGGTATCGGCCGGTCTGTCGACACAGGGGATGATGTGGTCCACCAGCCCGTCGGCCACCGAGCTCGAATCCGTCGTTGCTGACTGGCTCGTCGATCTCCTTGGGCTGCCAAAGACCTGGAAGACCACTGGTCCGGGCGGGGGAGTCATCCAAATGAGTGCATCAGACTCGACGCATGTCGCCTTCGTTGTCGCTCGTGAGCAGAAAGAGGGCCAGGCAGAGTCCAAGGTCCTCTACGCGTCGAACCAATCGAACTCCTCGATCGAGAAGGGCGCCAAGATCGCCGGGTTCAAACACATCCGCCTGATCGGGATCGACGACGAATACGCCCTCGATGCCGCCGAGTTACGTCGGGCGATCGTCGACGACCTGGCAGCCGGCCTCATCCCGACCGCCGTTGTCTCCAACGTGGGCACCACGGGGACGACCGCAGTCGATCCGGTGCGATCGATCGGAGAAATCGCCAGCGAATATGGGTTGTGGCACCACGTGGATGCCGCCTACGCCGGCACGGCGATGATCTGCGAAGAGTTCCGCCACCATCAAGACGGCCTCGAGCTCGCCGACTCCTACACGTTCAACCCGCACAAGTGGATGTTCACCAACTTCGACTGCAACCTGTTCTACGTCGCCGACCGCAAGCCCCTCATCGACACGATGAGCATCCTCACGCCCTACCTGCGCGATGAGGCGTCGGAGTCGGGCGAGGTCATCAACTACCGCGACTGGCACGTTCCGCTCGGACGCCGCTTCCGGGCATTGAAGCTGTGGTTCGTGATCCGGAGCTATGGAGCGGAGGGGATCCGGTACCACGTGCGGGAGCACCACCGGCTCGCCACCGATCTGGCAGCACGTGTCGAGCGGCATTCCTCGCTGGAGCTGATCGCTCCCACGCTGTTCGGCCTGGTGTCGTTCCGCCACGTCGATGGAGACGAGGCGACCAACACCCTCGCCACGGCAATAAACGAATCGGGCTGGGCGCACGTATCACCGTCGACGATCGAAGACCGCCGCTTCGTCAGGGTGTCGATCGGCCAGACCTACACGACGGCCGAGCACGTCGACCGTCTCTGGGAGCTGATCGAGTCATTCGCCTAGCCGCTCCCGTTTTTCTCGACGGTCGTGTCGTCGCCTCTCCCACGCGGTGGGGGGCCCGTGCAGGCGTGAGCCTGCTAGCGGAGCGGGATCTTGGAGGGTAGCCGAGCTCGATTAGAGCTCGTTTGAGTCGTCTGCTCCTCCAGAGCCCCAACTGAGGCGAGGCATCAGCTTCGCCGCGTCTCCCCCGCTTTGCGGTGGAGACGAAAATGGCGTCCTGACTCATCTCCATCCCGAGCGTGAGCTCAGCCGGGGAAGTCCGGTGGGGTGAGGAACTGCTTGATCTTGCTGCGGAAACCCTTGTAGTAGGCGGCACCCCAGGCCGAGGTCTTCTCGAAGAAGATGAGCTCGCCGCTGGACAGATTCACCACTACGGGGATCTCTGCTGCACTCCAGTGTTTCGGCGGCATGATCTGGCGAATGGTCAGAGCAGCTTCATCATCGATGCTGTGCACAATTGCCACCGCGTAGACGAAAACCGCGCTGAATAGGCCCCGCGGCAACCAACTCTTCTTGTGCTCCACCGCGTAATCAAAGGCGCGCGCCGAGAAGTCACGCAAGGCGTTGATGTCGGCGTTATCGAACCGTCCGAATACGAAGAAGTCCTCCGAGATCCCCAACTTGCTGAGTTCGAATCCTGACTTCGAAGCTCCCGCCAGCAGCCCGGGTCCTTCCATCTGCGATCCGTCGCGCCA
>CAXMPL010000177.1:0-5140 GCA_964195125.1 uncultured Kiloniellales bacterium
CCTCCTCGAGGAGCTGCCAGAACGAACGCACGACGTCTTCGGTCGGTGCGGGCCACGACCCACCTGCGCCCTCTACGAGAGCCTGCATATTCAGTGGACCAACCGTCGCCAGCGCCTGTTCGAGAACGTCCGGGTGGGCGAAGGCGATGAACCCAGCACCCTCCTCAACCACCTCCCACCCCGCCGGATACGTGATGCAAAGCGGCTCGATGCAGGCCATATCAACCCCGTCGACCAGCGGCGCTTCGGGGCCGGTTGAGCAAGCGGCCAGCAGCAGGGTTCCGAAAAGGAGCCGACGCATCCGAGCAAGCGTAGAGCGCCCGCATCCCGACCACTACGCTGCCTCATCAACGAGGGAGCAACGGTTTGCGGGTATCTCTTGGAACTGACCACGCCGGGTTCTACCTGAAGGAAGAACTGGCGACCCGCCTGGAGAAGGCTGGTCACGAAGTCATCGACGTCGGGGCCTTCGATGCCGAGCCGTCCGACTACCCCGATTCAGCGGCAGCGGTCGCCCGAGCCGTTGTTTCCGGGGATGTCGAACGCGGCATCGTGGTGTGTGGCTCCGGTGCCGGGGCGTCGATCGCCGCCGGCAAGATCACCGGCATCAGGGCGGCCACGGTCCACGATGTATACACCGCACACCAGGCGGTCGAGCACGATGGGTTGAACGTCCTCTCGCTTGGGGCGAGAGTGGTCGGCCCGGAATTGGCGTGGGATATCACCGAGGCCTTCCTCTCCGCCGAATTTTCCGGCGAAGAGCGCCACCTACGGCGCCTGGCCAAGGTAGAAGAGCTGGACCGCAATCGGGAATAACCACCAGTAACCAGTTACCAGCTACCGGGGATCGTCATTCCGTTACTTGATACTTGGTACTTTCTACTTGCTACTTGCTACTTCGTAACATGGACCGATAACAATGGAGATGACCGAAACCCGCTTTATCAATCGTGAGCTATCGCTTCTCGACTTCCAGGAGCGCGTGCTCAGCCTCGCCGAATCGGGTGATCGGCCCCTGCTGGAAAGGGTGAGGTTCGTGGCGATCGTGTCCGGCAACCTCGACGAGTTCTATCAGGTACGGGTCGCCGGCCTCTTCGAGCAAGCAGCCGGCGGGATCACCCAGGCCTCGCCGGACGGGATGAGCCCTCAGCAGCAGCTGGCAGCCATCAGGGAGCAGGTCATCTCGATCAATGCCAGCATCGACTCCCTGGTGACCAAGGAGCTGATCCCGGCACTCGCCGAGGAACAGATCGAGATCGTCGCCTACGACACCCTCGACGCCAGTGACCGCGACCACATCGACTTCGTATTCGAGACCGAGATCTTCCCAGTCCTCACCCCGCTGGCAGTCGACCCTTCCCACCCCTTCCCCTTCATCTCCGACCTGTCGCTCAACCTGGCGGTCCTGTTGCGTGACCCCGACCGCGACGAGGTGCAGTTCGCCAGGGTGAAGATTCCCCGCAACGTGGCGCGGTTCATCGCCCTCGAAGATGGGGATCGGTTCGTTCCCCTCGAGCAGGTGGTCGGCCAGCACATGGGGCGGCTCTTCGGAGGTCTCGACGTCATCGACCATTACACCTTCCGGGTCACCCGCAGCGCCGACCTCGCCGTCGAGGAGGAGGAGGCCGATGATCTGATCAAGGCGATGGAGGACGTCCTCCGCTACCGGCAGCGGGCCGCTCATGCGGTACGCCTCGAGGTCGAGGCCGGGATTTCGGGTCCGGTCCTCGACTTGCTCCTACACGGTCTCCAACTCGGCCCCGACGAGGCGTACCAACGGGAGGCGCCACTCGGGCTCGACGGCCTGTGGAGCCTGTATGCGCTGAACCGGCCGGAACTGAAGGATCCCGCGTGGACACCGACCACCCAGCCGAGGCTGGCGGATCGCTCAGGGCGCCACGTCGACTTCTTCGAGGAGTTGAAGCGCGGCGACATCCTCGTCCACTACCCGTATGAGTCGTTTGCTACCTCGACCACTGCCTTCCTGGCCCAGGCCGCCACCGACCCGGACGTGCTGGCCATCAAACAGACGTTGTATCGGACGTCGATCCCAGACGATCCGGCCATCGGCGGTGAGGAAGCGGTGGTGCGACGTCTGGTGGAGGCAGCAGAGGCGGGCAAACAGGTGGTGGTGCTCGTGGAGTTGAAGGCACGCTTCGACGAGGCAGCGAACATCAGCTGGGCCCGAATGCTGGAGTCCGCCGGGGTCCACGTCGTGTATGGGGTCCGTGATCTCAAGACACACAGCAAAACCCTGCTCGTGGTGCGCAAGGAACCGGAAGGGATCCGCCGCTACTCACACATCGGCACCGGGAACTACAACCCGATCACGGCAAAGCTCTACGAGGACCTAGGCCTGTACACCGCAGACGAGGATATCGGGGCCGACCTGTCCGAACTGTTCAACCACCTCACCGGCTACGCCAAGCCGACCCGGTATCGCAAGTTGATCGTCGCCCCCGCCTGGCTGCGGCCCAAGTTGGTGGAGCGGATCAGGGAACAGGCAGCCCTTGGGCCCGATGGGCGGATCCTGATCAAAACCAACCACATCGTCGACCCGGACATGATCGACGAGCTGTATGCGGCGTCGGCACTGGGAACGCGCATTGATCTCATCGTGAGGGGGAATTGCTCGATCCGCGCCGGCGTCGCCGGGCTGTCCGACAACATCACCCTCCGCTCGATCGTCGGCCGTTATCTGGAGCACTCTCGGATCTACCGCTTCGGCCATCCGGGGGGTGATGCGGTGTACTACATCGGCTCCGCCGATCTGATGCAGCGCAATCTCGGCGGACGCGTGGAGGCACTCGTGCCGGTAACCGATGTGCGGCTCAAGGAACGGCTCGAGGAGATCATCGAAGTGGAGTCAGAGGACGACACGCTCGCCTGGAAGGGAGAACCGGACGGATCATGGATCAAGGTGCCGACGGTGGAGGCCATCGACAGCCACCAGCGTCTCCAGGAGCTCGCCGTGGAGCGAGCGCAGACCCCGCCGGGCATCGCTCCGTGAGCGCCAAGCAGTTCAAAGCATCGATCAAGGCCGGTGGCGGGGTCGTGCACCGCCAGGACAACGGCAAGAGCGAATTCCTGCTCGTCCACCGCCCCCGCTACGACGATTGGACGCTTCCCAAGGGCAAGCTCGCCCGCCGCGAGGGGTACTTGGAGGCGGCGCTGCGCGAGGTTCGCGAGGAGACAGGGGTGCGAGCCAACCGGCCGGTCGACGTCGGGTCTATTGGGTACGCCACCGCACAGGGAAACCGGAAGGTGGTGCGGTGGTGGCTCATGGGGACGGTTACCGAGAAGTTCAAACCGAACGCCGAGGTCGACGAGGTGGCTTGGCTCACCAAGGGCAAGGCACGGAAGCGGCTGGACTACGAGGCGGATCGCAACGTCTTGGAGCGGGCCAACGGACTCGTCGACGACCCGACCCGAGCCACCATCTACCTCACCCGTCATAGCAGTGCCGGAGACAAGGCCAAATGGCGGGGGAAGGACCGGAAGAGACCTCTGGACAAACGGGGACGGAAGCAGTCGATTCGGCTCGCCGCCAGCCTGGACGGTCATCCGATCACCAGGCTCCTGTCAGCCGAGGCCCACCGCTGCGTCCAGACCGCCAGGCCGTTGAGCTTCTCCATCCGACTGCCGATCGAAACCGAGCGGCGGCTCCGGGTCGATGCCAGCGCCAAGGATGTGTTCAAGCTGATCAAGCAACTCAACGGCGAGTCGGTGCTGCTGTCGACGCATGGGGAGCTGATCGAATCCGTGATCGGCTCACTGGCTGCCGACGGGGTCGACCTCGATGGGCCGATGGAGTGGAAGAAGGGGTCGGTCTGGATCTTGGAAGCCGCCAAGGGCAAGGTCCGCTCCGGCCGGTACCTCGTCCCCGGCCGATAGCGGCCACTTCTGTCGAGACGACTGGTCACCTATCGGTGCGCGCTCTAAATCGCCTTCCCGATCCAGGCCGTGGTGTCGGAGACGATCCCACCCAGAACTTCCTCGTTGCTCTTTTCGGCCCGCTTCGGAACTCGGAACGAATGGTCGGCATCTTCGACCACAATCACCGTGGCATCGGCGAGCGACGAGGCGACCGTCTCGATGAGCTCGGTTGGGCCGAGCCGGTCTCTGGTCCCGGAAAAGAACAACTGCGGTGCCCCGATGCGTTCCAGGTGATCGGTCGGGCGCGGCTCGGGCTTGCCGATCGCCACCAACGGGTACCCGTAGTAGACGAGACCGGCGGCGGGCCAGCCCTCGTCACCAGCCAGGTGGGAGCCAACGCGACCGCCCATCGACTTGCCGGCTAGGACGACCCGTTCGCAACGCTCGGCGAGTGCATCGGCTGCTGCGCGGTGCACCTCGAGCAAGGTGGGGAGGCGATCTGGTGACTTGCGCCCCGCCTCGGTGTAGCGATAGTTGAAGGTCATCACGCACAGCCCTTCCGTAGCAAGCCCATCCGCAACCGTCGTCATCCATGGGTGATCCTGGCCGGCACCGGCGCCGTGGGCGAGCAGCACGCCGACCGGCCCGGCACCGCCGCGCACGATACCGGTGACGGTGCCTCCGTCGTAAGCGATCTTCATGGCGCTAGTTTGCCCGATGATGCGTATCGACGTCCACGCCACGCCCGAGGACCTCTCTGAGGCTGCCGCCGACCACCTGGCCGAGCTCCTGGCGGCCTCCGCGGTCACATTCGGTCTGGCGGGTGGTTCGACGCCGGCGCCCACCTACCGGGCGCTGAGCCGGCGACCGCTCGATTGGAGCCGGGTGACCTGTTGGCTTCCAGATGAGCGCTGGGTTCCGGTGGACGACCCGGCGTCGAACGCCCTGATGGCCCGCCGCCACCTGATCGATCACGTCCCGGCTCAACTCATCGCCCCTGACACGACCCTCGCCGACCCTGGAGAGTCGGCGGCCGCCTACCAGCGGTTACTGGAATCTGAGTTCGATGACGGGCCCGACGTTGTGCTGCTCGGCATCGGTGACGACGGCCACACCGCCTCGCTATTCCCCGGCACCGAGGCCCTCGGGTACAAGAACGCCGGCTACGTCGCCAACTGGGTCGACCAGTTCGGAACGTGGAGATTGACCGCCACCGCTCCCCTGCTCCACCAATCGGACCACCTCCTGTTTCTGGTTGTCGGTC
>CAXMPL010000178.1:0-7700 GCA_964195125.1 uncultured Kiloniellales bacterium
GTCGCGGTTGAGGGGTCGAGAAGCCGTTTTCGCCTGGTCGCGGCCGCTGCTGCGGTTGTGTTGGTGATCGGAGCTGCGGCGGCGATCTTGACCCTGACCGGTGACGGCGGGGACGACGTCGTTGCTGCCTCACCGACGCCCGGCCCGGTCACGTCCTTTGCGGACATCGCAGGGAGGACCTACCGGAGCCAAGGCGCCGGTGTACAGATGTACATGTATTTCCTCGAGGATGGGACCATGAACGTCTCGGCGAACCCAGACTTGGTCGTGGACCGAGCATCGGACGTTTATACGACCAGGTTTGAGGGGACGCAGGTCTTCATAACGATGACCAGCTTTCGCTGTCCCCAACCCGACCAAGGTGGCACCTACGAGATCCAGCTACTGGAAAACGGCAACCTCCAGTTCCTGGCTATCGCCGAGGACCCGTGCGCGCAGCGATCAAGCTTCCTGCAAAGAGGGTTCGCGCCCGTTCCGTAGGTCGGGATTGTGGCGCGTGTCCGGTTCCCCTGGAAGCCCTCGGCTGGGTGATCTCCGTCGGTCGCCGGGGGAGCCGGACATATAGCCACGATCTGACGGGATGAATCGTGGTCGAGCGGACTGTTGTGTGGGCCGATCTCGACTCTCGACTCTCGACTCGCGACTCGCGACTCGCGACTCGCGACTCTCCTCAGCCCGCCGCACGGATGATCGCGGCGGCGAGGTCGGCGTCAACGGGAGCATCGATTCGTCCCGCCGGTTTGGTCGAGGTGCCGACGATCACCCCGTCCGCGATCTTCAGGGTGGCGGCGACCGAATCGGCGGTGACGCCCGACCCGACGTAGACGGGGAGGCCGGTGTTGTCGGCGACGATGGCGAGATCGTCGATGTTGGCGGCGGCGCCGGTGGCCGAACCGGAGACGATGACCGCATCGGCTCCGCCTCGCTCGGCAAGGTCTCTGGTCGCCTCAGCGAGCGAAACGCCGGCCGGGGGCATGGCATGTTTGACGAACACGTCGGCCATGACGGCGACGTCCGGGCAGATGGCGTCGCGGAGACGGGCGACCTCCGCAGCCTTGCCGGTGATCTCCCCCTGATCGGTGAACATGGACCCGGAGAGCACATTGACCCTGATGAAGGCGACGCCGGTCGCGGCGGCGATCGACAGAGCGGCGAGGGCGTCGTTGCGCAGCACATTGACGCCGATGGGGAGCCCGCTGGCGATGACCGCATCCACCGCTTTGGTCATCGCCGCCACCGTGACTTTGGGCACGTCGTCCGCGAAGAACGGTGCGTCCCCGAAGTTCTCCACCATCACACCGTCGAAGCCCGCCGCGGCGAGGGTCGTGGCGTCGGCGACTGCGGCGTCGATGACGGCCTGGAGGTCACCGTCGTAGTCGGGTGCCCCGGGAAGGGGTCCGAGGTGGACCATCCCGATGACTCTGAGCGGGTCCACCAGGACTCAGTAGGCCCTGGCGATCTCGAGCGCCCGCTCCGCGTGGTCGCCGACCGCCTTCAATCCGGTGTCGGCCGGATCCTGGCGCTGCACGACGACCCTGCACCAATCGCCGGCCATGCCCCGGATGACCTGATCGGTGTCCTCAGGGCCGAACCGCCAGGCCTGGTACTTGGGTCCCATCACCTCGACCCTCACGCCCTGCGACGGGTACGTCTCACCCACCTGGCGGTAGGAGAAGGGCAGGCTCTTCTGTCCGAACCATGCGATGTGGCGGAGGCGGAGAGTATCCGCCAGCGGATCCTCTTCCTCTTCTTCGAGGTCCTCTTCGGGAATCGGGAGAATTCTGCCCAACATGGCGACCTTCACGTCCAGACCATGGGCCCACGTCTCCATGAGGCGCATGGTGGCGAAGCTTTGCGCGCTCATATCCCCATACAGCCAGGGGACCCTGTCGCCTGCGCTCATCCTGGACAGGGCATCGATGACGTCGGCACGGCCGTGTCGCCACCATTCGATGACCTCCTGATGACGCTGCGGGCGACCCAATGCGACCCCGACCGCGGTCCACTCGTCGATGTCGGTCACGTTCTCGGCATCGATCCGTTTCTTCCCCTGCTCCAGAACTTCTGCGGCCAGTCCCTCCACGTGGGCGAGATGGCTCACCTGGTCCTTGATGGTCCACCCCTGCGCCGGCGTCTTCTTCTTCCACTCGCGGTCGGCGATTCCCTGGAGAAATTGGTCCAGGTGCTGCTCTTCGGCCACGAGATCCGACAGAATCTCTCTCATCGGTGTGATTCTACAGGGGTTCGCGCGTTGAACTGATCTGAGCCCGCTGATCGGTCACGCTCGCATTGATGCGGTCGATGAGCAGCCTGAGCCTGCCGAACTGGCGACGATCGAAGCTCAGACGTAGCCGCGCCAGATCCACGTTGTCATCGGTGGCGATCTCCGGTGCGGTTGCAGGGACGGTGCGGATTTCGCCGTGGGTGAGGATGTCCGAGAAGTCCTCGTTGAGCGATCCGACCAGCTCGTCGGATGGCTCGCTCTTTAGACGCAGGATGAGGTCGCCATCGACGAATCGCTGCGAGTGGTATGAGGCGTAGAAGTCGAGGATCTCCTTGATCGCCACGTCGACGTTTTCGGTGATGCGGTACAGGTTGAGGTCGTCGGGTGCGATCAGCCCCTGTTCGACCAGCGTGTCGACGAATCGCTGCCAGTCGTTCCAATAACCGGTCCCTGGAGCCTCGAGCATCGCGATCGGATGGATGTCGGACTTCCCGGTCTGGATCAGCGTGAGCAACTCGAAGGTCTCATCCTGGGTTCCGAAACCTCCAGGGAAGAGAACGAACGCGTTCGATTCCTTGACGAATGCCAGCTTGCGGGTGAAGAAGTACTTGTAGTTGATCAGGCGGCTCTCGTGGACGTACGGGTTGGCGTCGGATTCGAACGGGAGCCGGATATTGACACCGAACGAGTCATCGCTTCCTGCGCCGAGGTTGCCGGCTTCCATGATTCCTGGACCGGCTCCGGTGACGACCATCCACCGGTGCTGGTCGACCATTCGGGAGGCGAAATCGGCGGCGGCCTGGTAGTTCGGGTCTTCGGACGGGGTGCGTGCCGATCCGTACATGGTGACCTTCGGCACGTCCCGATACTTCTGAAAGATGGCAAACGAGTACCGCATTTCCTTGAGGGCTGCGTTCATCAGCTTGACATCGCCGCGGCCGGCATCGTCGCGAAGCAGTTTGAGTGCCGTCACGATCATCTCGCGAATGAGTTCCTCGTCGTGCTCGTGGTCCGGGCGGCTGGCGGCGACTTCGGATACCAGCGCGCTGATCCGATCGTCGATTTCGGCGTCGCCGATGCGGTATGCGCGCATGTGGTGAACCTAGCCTCAGTCCCTGTAGTTGACGTATTGCAGCGGCAGGGCGTAGTCCAGCCCCTTCAGCTCGGCGATCACGGCTTGCAACTCGTCTCGCTTCTTTCCTTGGACTCGCAGCTGATCGCCCTGGATTTGGACCTGAACCTTCGCACCCATGCCCCGAATGTGTTTCGACAGCTCCCGTGCCGCATCTTGCGAGATGCCGTGGGTCAGGGTGAACTCGGCGCGGGAGCGCCCGCCGGCGGCCGGTTTGATCTCACCTCCAGCAAGCGACTTCAACGAAACGTTGCGCCGGACGAGCTTGGTTTTGAGCACGTCGATGGCGGCCTCGACCCCGTGGTCGGACGCCGACTCGACCGTGATTCCTTCGTCGGTCAAGGCCACCGTTGTGTCCGTTCCTTTGAAGTCGTACCGGTTCACGATCTCGCGCATCGACTGGTCAACTGCGTTGCGAACCTCCTGGTCATCGACCTGTGAAACGACATCGAATGAAGCCATCAACCCTCCCGTTGGCTAGCCTGGGAACGGTAGCCCCGCCGGGCCCTTGCGGACCACGGCGGCCCACACCGTGTCGTAGTAGTCCCTGTCGAACGCATCGATATGGGGGAGCACGAACTCTTCCCAGGCACTTCGCAACGGATCCTCGGCCTCGGCGTACATATCGAGACCGGCAGGGAGGCGGTCGAGAACCGTGCGAAGACTCATCGGCGTTTCCACCCTGGTGGTGGTGTCGCCGGCGACGAACGACTCGTTGATCTCTACGGCGAGCTTCGGGATCATCTCGACGAGCTCCTTGCGCATATCGGGATGCCGGCGCAGCAGCATCATCTGAAGCTCATCCTCTGCTGGGAACTCCTTCTCCCAAATGATCCATCGGTCGGCGAAGGCCTTGTTGAGAGTCTGGGTCCCGGCGTAGTCCCTCAGGTCCGTCGGGTTGAGCGTTCCGAACACGCGCACATCGTCGCGGAGGCGAACCATCTCCCCGGTTGGGAGCTCGAGCGCCTGGTGGCGATCGAGGAGCCCGTGCAACGCGAACAGGGTCTCGGCACCCGCCGCATTCAACTCCGACAGGTTCACCAGCGCCGGCCCCCGAATGGCCCTGGTGATGTCGCCGTCCTCCCACCGGCTCTCGGTGCCACCCTTGCCATCACCGTGCAGCTTCACCGACCCGATGAGGGTGATGTCTCGCACTTCACCGGTTAAAGGGATGCGGTAGTAGGGGAGCCTGGTGAGTGCGGCGAATTGCTCGAGGTCGTGGTCCTTTCCTGTGCCCATGTGACCCCGCAGCGCAAGGTGGAGGGGGATCCCTTGGAAGCGGCTCTTTCTCGTCTGTTCGAGCATGGCGAGGCGGTACAGCATGCCGATGTCGACGTAGTAGGGATCGGGCTCCGGGATGTGTTCGCGGCGAAGATCGGCGTCCGGGATGTCTTTTGGGATCGTCGCCGTTTCCAGCTCGATTGGTTTCCCCATGCCTGTGGGATCCTCGAAGGTGATGGTGTCGGCCATAGTGCTCCTCAGTTGGCGTGTGTGTTGTCTGTGATCTGTTGGGTTGCCTGCATCCACCAGCTCCCGCCGCCGCCTGCTGCGATCGAGCGGAACAGCGACGCTCGTACCCCATCGATCATTGCCGTGGCAAGGGCATCCGGCTGCTGGACGACAGCGTTACGTTGATAGGCCGCCTGAACGGTGTCGTCCCCAATCCCGATCCCGAGTACGGTCGTGCCGCCGCGATCGATCGACGATGTGGTCGCGGCGAGGGCGGTGACCGAGCCGCGGGTCATTCCGTCGGCGAGCACGACGATGATTCGATGCGACACGTTACGCGAGGTGAGCCGCTCTGCGGCGTGGGCGAGGTTGAACTCGTCGACGTTGGCGGCCTTGTCGAACATCGCCAACGGGGGGGCGACGAGTGGGTTCCTGCGGGTCTCGATGACGGCTTCCTTTGGTGTGGCCGCCATCCAGAACAGCCCGGCGAGGACCTCTTCAGCGCCGCGCCATCGGTCGCTGAACCGCTTGACGAGGTAGTGGTTGATGGTGCGGGTGAGTCGCTCGGCGGAACCGCCCTGAGTGCGTCGGAGCGCCCCGGTCGTTCTTCCGCGGCGCTCGATATACGAGCGCTCGGTGTCGTCGGGCGCGGCAACGAACCCGCGATTGAAGATGGCCACCTCGAATTCGATCTGAAGCTCGTCGGCGAGCCGCGCCAGCGTCCAGGCGCCGAGGATGGCGGCTGCGAGCGCCCACGGCTTCTTGCGCCCGGCGGGCATCTCGCGAGCCTGAAGCATCGATGCCGAGCCGTCTACGAGCAGGCTGACTCCGTAGGAGCGTCGATTGGGGAGATCGCGCCGCTCAAACATCCGCTCGTAGAGGCCGCCGCCTAGGAGGAGCGGCGTGTACGGAGAGAGGTCGCCGGCATCGAACCCGGTGCGTAGGCCCCTGCGCTGGTTGGCGAGAAACAGCGGATAGAGCTCTCCGGACACGCGGCGCTGGGCAACGCCCCACTCATCGGCTGCGGCGAGCAGCATCTTGCGACCCTGGGCGCCGAAGAGGCTGAAGGAATGAGGGAAATCGGTGACGATGAGTTTGCCGGATTGACCCGTTGGCAGGTACACCGTCGGGCTGGTCGACACCTTCATCAGCTGATCGGTTGCAGGATCGCCTGCCTGATCCACCTCTCCGTGACGACCGTGCTCCGCAGAAACCGCTTGCGTTGCTTGGCGCGTCTGCTCGTAGGAATCCTGATCCGCGAGCGGCGGCGTGACCACTCTCACCGCGTCGACGCTCTCGACGATTGACGACTGATCTGCCTCGCGAAGCTCGCTCCGGCCGATGGGTGCGTCGGCTGCCGCCCCCTCGGTGAGGATCCCGTGCATACGCGCCACCTCGATCAGCTGGAGCGCGACACCACCGACCGTCCACGGATCTTCCAACTCGTGCATCGGGTCGAGGAAGGTCATGGCGTCGTCGATGGCAAGGGCGACGTGCGGATCCGCCATCTTCTGCAGCGCGTCTCGATCGAGATAGTCGCCGACGATCAAAAAACAGGCCAGGGCGAATTGGCCGAGCGGCCTTGCTTTGGCGAACCCACCGGGGACCGCAGCCCGGTACAGGTCGGAGAGCACCGACCGCGCACCAGGAAAGGGCACCATGTGCTTGCGTTCCTGGCGAGCGTCCTCGATAGCGAGGAACATCGCCTGGGCGGCCGGACCGGCCACCGTGCTCAGGGCATCGAGGAGCGACACAGCCGACACGGTCGGCACGTAGTCGTAGCGGTACACCTCATCGTCTCCCGCGGTGGCGGGGTCGGGCTCCGTCCACTCGTAGGTGGTCAACTCGGCGAGCGGAGGCGGTTCTGCGGTGTTCTCCAGAGACTCTCGGTGCGCCATCCACGAGTCGGGGATGGGACGCTCCTCGTCGAAATCGGTTGCGATCAGGTGCACCGCCTCGTGTAGCGCCGAAGTCAGCGCAACCTCGGTCGGGGTCACCGGAGCCGCCCGGGCGTACGCGGCCTGGAACACTCCGGGGTCGATCACGATCTCATCGGGTGAGGCGGATGCCTGCGAACCGAGTCGCACCGTCAGCTCATCGTTGCCTGCGATCGATCGGGCGAAACGGGTCACCGCCGGTGCGACCCGCTGGTAGCGGGCGACGACGGCCTCGATCACCCGGTCTTCGGGTGGAAGGACCTCGCGGAGAACTGACTCATCGTGGGCGCGCATGAACAGCCCATTGTAAGGGTCTGTCAAATGCGAGAACCGAGTGGCCCGGTCACTTCTTGGTCCAGAAGGTGTCGCCGCAGTTCGGGCACTCCAGTTCTACCTCACTTCCAGCCCACCAGCTTCCTTTTCGACTCTTCCCGGTGTCGCGGTAGGCAGTGACCGCCACGGGCTTCCCACAGGCCTCGCACGGTTTCGTGGTCACCCGCTGCCACCGGTCCCGCAGCCACTCCAGCATCACGGAGACGCCGGGTCGTTATCGGCATCCGCTACGGAGGCAAACACGTCTTCGGTGGGTCGATCTATCATGTCTCCGCCCGCACCGGGTGCTCGCCCAAGAGCGCGCACCGATCGGTCACCGGTCGTCTCGATAGAAGTGGAGCCGTTTTCCCGCTCTTGCCGCTTCGCGGCGGGCCGCTCGGGCCACGGCTCCGCAAATGGACTTTGCTGATACAGACCGGATCTTCCTGCGGAGCCTCTAAGGCCATCATCGCTCCTGCCTCGCCAAATCACTCCGAGACTACGCCCAGAAGCGACCGCCCATGTGTGCCGACGTCGAGCACGGCGACTGCGGTGGAGGCGGCTGCCGGTCGCAGCGCAGCCTACGGCACCGATGAGTAGCCTCTCGTTTAGGAGGCGCTGCGATCCGTCGCTGGGGCGGGCACAG
>CAXMPL010000179.1:0-2274 GCA_964195125.1 uncultured Kiloniellales bacterium
CGAACGTGCAGCCTGCGGATTAGAAGTCCGCTGCTCTATCCAGTTGAGCTACGGGGGCGAACCTGCGAGCGGGTGACGGGGATCGAACCCGCATGGCCAGCTTGGAAGGCTGGAACTCTGCCATTGAGTTACACCCGCGAACGGACCGGTAGGTTACCGGCCGCTGCCTCGAATCTCAGCGCTTGACGGCGATGGTCAGCCCGTCGAAGAGCGGGAGCAACTGGGTATCGAGCCGATCGTCATCTGAGGCCGCTCTGTTGAAACGACGCACGGCATCGATGGATTCCGAGGTGTCGCTCGGATCGGCCACCTTGCCCGAACGTAACGTGTTGTCCGCCACCACGATCCCTCCGCTCTTCATGCGCGGGACGACGAGAGAGAGGTACTCTGGATATCCGGTCTTGTCGGCATCGATAAAGGCGAGATCGAAGGTCGGTTCCTCCGGCATGGCGGCCAGGGTCTCGGCGGCGGGGCCGATGCGCAGGTCGATGCGGTCGGAAAGCCCCGCCTTGTCCCAATAGCGACGTGCGGTGTTCGTCCACTCCTCGCTGGCGTCGAGGGCTACGACCGTTCCGCCGTCCGGCAGGGCAGATGCCATCGCCAAAGCCGAATACCCGGTGAAGGAACCGATCTCGAGAATGGCGTGAGCCCCGGAGATCCGCACCAGAAAGCGAAGGAACTCGGCCTGTTCCGGGCTGATCTGCATCATGGCCTCTGGAAGCTCAGCGGTTTCAGCGATGAGCGCCCGCTCGAGCTGATCGGGAGCGTTGGTGTGATCGGCGATGTAGGTGGCCAATTGATCGTCGAGGAGAAAAGACTGTCGTGTCATGGGTCGGGCTGGCCGGATTTGAACCGGCGACCCCCTGCTCCCAAAGCAGGTGCGCTGCCAAACTGCGCCACAGCCCGTGCCCGTATTGTCGCAGAATTCTGGTCACACCCGACTGATACGTTGCACCAATGAGACCGCACGTGCCTCCACAGCTCATCGAGCGCGCTGGCGAGTGGGACGAGCTTCACCGGTGGGAGCGGTCCGAGCTTGGCAAGGACCTGCGCCGGCTCGGCCTGACCCAAGGAGAAATCCGCGAGCTGATCCCGGTTCCGAAGGCAACGTTGTCTCACTGGTGTCAAGAGGTCGACCTGACCCAAGACCAGATCGAGGCAATCAGGGCGAGGACCGGACCTGACGCGAGGATGGGTATCCCGGTTGACACCCAGTGGCGTCGACGCGAAGAGATCGAGCGGATTCGCGAGGAGGCGCGACGGTTCGCCGAGGCCCACTTTTACGATTCGTTCTTCGTCGCCGGCGTAGTCCTGTATTGGGGCGAAGGGTCAAAGACGCGCAATGACTTCAGCCTCTCCAACAGCGATCCAGCTGCTCTACGAGTCTTCATAGCTTGGGTACAGCGATATCTGGCACCGAACGCCGAGTTCGTCCTGTCGATGCACCTGCACGAAGGTAACGATGAGCCGTCAGCGCGGGCCTACTGGAGACAGGCAACCGGTCTGGAGAACGGCGAGTTCACCAAGACGTTCATCAAGCCGAAGGGAACGGGCCACCGTAAGAACCAGCTCAAGCACGGCGTGTGCAGAGCTCGCATGCGCCGATGCGGAGACGCCTGGCAGGCCGTGTCTGTGTGGATCGACCTTGTGCGTGAGCATCTTGTTCAACAGCCATCGCCCCCTGATATCCTCACCGGCGGCGGGTCGCTAGCTCAACTAGGCAGAGCAGGAGATTCTTAATCTCAAGGCTGCGGGTTCGATTCCCGCGCGACCCACGGTCCTATGTTCGAACGGAACGGAGCCCCCTCGATAGGCGGTTTCGTCGCGTCAGCTCCCTTTTGGCTCGCTCCCGAACCAGAACGAACCTCCATCGGCATCGGTCCCAGACTCACCCTCCAGCGTGTACCCGGCGGCGGCCCAATCCGACAGACCGCCCTCGTAGCGCCGAACGTTGGTGTAGCCGGCGTCGACCAGCCATTGGTATGCGAACTGGCTGGCGACACAGGCGGGGTCGGTGCAGTACACGACGATCTCGTCATCGAGGTCGAGGGCCTCATTGGCGTCCTCAACCGTGTTGTAGTGGAGGGATCCGGGAATATGGGCGACGCGAAACCCCCACTCGTGCATGGCCATGATCAGCTTGAAGTCGTCGCCGCGGTCCAGCTTGGCCTTGAGGTCGTCGCGTTCGATTGTTTTGATGTCGTATTCCATGGTGTTCACCCTACCGAACCCGCCTCTGCAACAATCGGCGGCACGCGGGCGTGGCGGAATTGG
>CAXMPL010000180.1:0-7856 GCA_964195125.1 uncultured Kiloniellales bacterium
CGCTATCCATTGAGTGACGTTGCTAATGCTTTCAGGGGTTTCGGAGAAGGACACGTCACAGGAAAAGTTGTTATCACCGGTGAAGCGCGCGCTACTGCTCAAACCACATGATGTCGCCACAAGATCCTCGCACCTCGTCCCATGCAGCCGTGAAAACCACTGCTGCTGAACCCTCGTACGAGCTAGTTGGCTCGCATTTCGGTTGCAACCTCCGCCAGAGCCTTCATCTGACCCTCGGCGTCCTCATTGAGCCAGAGGATGAACGAGTCCATCCGATGGCCCTCGACAAGCTCGGTCAACTCTGTGACCCAGTGCTCTTGGTCGCCGACCAGGAAGCCTTGCGCCGGGCCCGGTCTGATGTTTCCACTGATGTTGTAGATGCGTCGGATCTCGTTCGCCTCGCGCCCCGCCTCTGCGGCGCCCTCGTCAATCCTGGCATGCATCGGACCCAGCTTCTCGGGAGGGAGATATGAGCTGGAGGGAATCCAGCCATCGGCTTTGCGGCCGATCAGGTTCAACATCCTCGGGCCATGGGCACCGACCCAGATTCCAATGTCATGGGCCGGCGGCGGGCCACCATGAACGCCCGACAAGGAATAGTGCTCGCCTTCGTACTGGAGCCCCCGTCCCGCGGTCCAGAACAGTTTGATCAGGTCGATGGCCTCCTCGAACGCGGCAAAGGACTCGCTCGGCGAGCGCCGTGGACCGCCCATGGCGGCGATGGCGTCGTAGAAGCTCCCTGCCCCCAGACCCAACTCGAATCGGCCCCGACTCATCACATCGAGTGAGGCCGACTCCTTGGCGATCATCGCCGGTGCCCGCATTGCCAGGTTCGCCACGTCGGGAAAGACCTTGATGTTGGTTGTAGAAGCAAGAGCCCAGGACATCAGCGAAAAGACGTCGAGGAAGCGCCGTTGATACGGATGATCCTGGATCCCGACCAGATCTAGACCCATATCGTCGGCGAGACGGATCAGCCGCAGGGCCTCCTCAAATGAGGCGGCGTCGGGTGTTGGGAAGATCCCAAACTGAAGGTCATCCGGTGTCGTCATGTGTTCCTCCGAGCCAGGATCAGGTGGAGATCGCCGAACTCGTGCCACAGATAGCCGGCTTCGAGGGCAGCAACGTAAGAATCGGTGACGACATTGTGGCCTGCGACGGCGTCGAGCATGGCGAGATGGGTGGAGTCGGGTTGGTGCCATCCTGTGAGCAGACCGTCGACGACGTTTATGTCGTGTTGGGGTGTGATCACGAGGTCCGTCCATCCGCTGCCAGCGTGTCCCTTGCCGCCGGCTGCCGTTGACTCGAGTGCTCGTACCACTGTGGTGCCCACTGCGACAACGCGGCCTCCGGCGGCTCTGGTGGTGTTGACAAGCCGTGCGGTGTGTTTTGGTACGGAGTACCACTCCGGATACGGGTCCTCATCGGTCTCGAGTGAGGAGACCCCGGTGTGAAGAATGATGGGGGCGATGGGGACACCGGCCACGGCGAGCTTGGTCACGATCTGGTGGGTGAAGGGCCTAGCGGCGCTCGGCATCTCGGCTGAGCCTGGCACGGTTCCGAATATGGTCTGGTAGGCCTCGATCGGCCACGGCTCCGTGATATATGGGTAGCGGATCGGCTCGCCGTGCAAAGCCAGATACTCATACAGCGGGCGATCGACCTGGACACGGGCCAACCAGAGGCGACCGGGGTCGCCATCGGTGTAGGGGCGCAGCAGATCAACGCGTCCTCCACCGGCGAGGTGGAGCGTCGGTGGCGGCACGTCTTCTAGCGGTCGGCTGGCCACGCCATCGGTGATGCGCACCTCGACGACCCAGCTGTCGTCCGGCGCCTCGGTCGAGATGTGCACCTCCAGGCCCTTGGATGCACGCAGCGACGCAGGCAGGGTCGCCGAGGTGTTCACCACCAAAAGGTCGCCTGGTTGCAGGTTCTGGGGAAGGTCTCGGAAGCTTTGATGGCTCAACCCGACAGGCCCGGCAACGAGCATGCGGACGTCGTCGCGTCCTGAGCCCTTCAACTCGGCAGGCTCGGTGGCGGCAAGATGCTCCAGAGCGTCGAATCGGGAGAATGTCTCAGGGATCATGGTGGCAGTCACGTCGCACCCCTTGCCGCGCCTGAGAGAAGGTCGCTCACGGTGTAGCGGCCACTCGGTGCGTCGCCGTCGACCAATGCCGCCAGCCCGGGGATGCGCTCCTCGGGGAGTGGACGATCGGAGATGTCTTCGCCGGGAAAGGCCTCTTGATGCATTCGGGTGTTCATGTCACCTGGGTCCACCCACAGCACTCGCACCCCAGGTTCTTCCATGGCGAGAACATTTGAGAGCTGTTCGAGAGCGGCCTTCGCAGACCCGTAGCCGCCCCATCCCTCGTACGCTTCGATGGCGGCGTCGGACGTCACGTTGACGATCGTGCCGTGAGTTCGCCGGAGAGCAGGCAAGGCGAGTTGGGTCAGCCGCAATGGCGCCACGACGTTGACGTCATAAACATGGGCGAGTGCCGCAAGTGGGTAGTCGGCGAGTGACGGCAACGGACTCGGCCCCAGCGTGGATGCGTTGTTGACCAGCAGCTCGAGGTCGCCGAGGTCTTCGGCTGCTGCGACCAGTGCTGCGCCGTGTTGTGGGTCGGTGACGTCGCCGTCGATGGCGATCACGGTCCCGTCTGCGACTTGTTGGAGGGCTTGGGCGGCGACAGACAGGTCCGAAGCAGTGCGGGCGTCGATCACCAGCCGCCACCCGGTGCGTGCCAAGTGAGTAGCGAACGCGGACCCGAGGCCTCGAGAGGCCCCCGTGATGAGCGCGGTCCGAGAACTCATGTTGTCTCCTTGATTCGGTTTCTGACATCGACACCGTACGATCCAAAGAGAGGCCGCACATCGGGCTGTGGGAGGGTTGTGGTCGGTCGAAGGATCTAGGACTTTGGGCCGATATCGCGCGGATCGGCGAGACCCACCCGCACCGCGAAGAGGGCTGCCTGTACACGGTCGGTCAGGCCGAGCTTCATCAGGATGCTGGAGACGTGCGTCTTGATCGTCTTCTCCGAGATGAAAAGCTCCTCGGCAAGGCTCCGGTTGGAGAGTCCACGTCCTAGCCCGGCGAGCACCTCGCGTTCACGGGGGGTCAGGCGATCCAACTCGGGGAGATCAGGCGTCCGCCCGGAGACGGCCGCCATCACCGCCGCTGCTGCTTCCGGTGCAAGGAGTGGGTCACCCCGGTACACGGCTCGTATCGCCTGCTCGAGTTCGCTGGGATCAGCGTCCTTGAGCAGGTATCCGTCTGCGCCGGCTTGAATCGCAGGGATCACCTGCTGCTGGCCGGTGAAGCTGGTGAGCACAAGGATCCGAGTGTTCGCCCCGCGACTGCGAAGGCGGCTGATCACGCCGATCCCGTCGAGTTTCGGCATCTTGAGATCGAGCAGTAACACATCGGGTTCTTCGGTCACCACCAGCCGCACCGCCGCTTCGCCGTCAACCGCTTCACCGACCACCTCAATATCGTCCAGGGAGTCCAGGAAGGCCCGCAGCCCCCTCCGCACCACCGGGTGATCGTCGGCGATGGCAACCCGGATCCCATCACCCATAAGGCACTCGCAATCTCACCGTGGTCCCCGCACCCGGGCCGCTGTCGATCTCGAGTGTGCCCCCAACCGCGGTCGCTCGCTCCTCCATCGACGTCAGCCCGAGTCGACGAGACCGGATCCCCTCAGCGCTCGGGTCGAACCCGGCACCATCGTCGGATATCTCGACCACGGTGGCATCCGACCCGCCGGTGAGACGGACAACAACCTCGTCGGCCTCGGCATGTCGCAGCGCGTTGGTGAGTGCTTCCTGGACGACCCGATAGATCTCATGTTCGACCACGTCGTCGACGTGGAGGTCACCAGAGAACTCGAACGAGACATCGGCGCTGTGCACACGATCCAGCAGAGCCACATCGCTCCGGATCGCCGCGACCAGGCCGTCATGCCGGAGATCCGAGGTACGCATGCCAGTCACAACCTCGCGAAGGTCCGCCAGCGCCTGGCGGGCCAGCCCTTGCACCTCATCGAGCTCGTCTGCTGCCCGGCCCGGGTCGCTTGTCAAATGAGCGGCCGCGGCTCGGCTCGTCAGGGTGAGCCCGAAGAGTGACTGGTTCATCGCGTCGTGGAGTTCGCGGGCCATACGATCCCGTTCCTCCGCAAGCACCATTGTCCTGCTCGCCTCGAACAAAGCGGCGTTCTCGATCGCCACCGCGGCATGTGCCGCCAGCAAGGTGATGCGGTCCTCGTCCTCTGCGCTGAACGAGCCTCCATCGTGCTTGTCCGTGAGGTAGAACGCTCCGATTACGCGACCTCGCGCCACGATCGGCACACCGAGGAACGACCGCATCTTCGGATGCTCTCGAGGCCACCAGCCACGAAACCGCGGATCCTGGGTGATGTCCCGCGTACGGTACGGATCCGGGTCGGTCAGCATCGCCGCCAGGAGGCCGTGGGTGCGTGGAAGCGGACCCATTCCCTCGACAAGCTCGTCGCTCATGCCAACCGTGATGAAGCGAGCGAACGCGTCACCCTCGGACTCAGGGACACCGACCGCAGCGTACGTGGCCCCCGCAAGGTCCTGGGCGGCCGTCACCAGCTTGTTAAGAACCCGCTCAAGTGACGCATCGGCGGTGATGGCGGCGACGGCATCGCTAACGGCCGCCAACACCCTGCCGGCGGCTTCCCCGTCGATATCAGCTGTCGCAGCCACCCGCCGAGCGTACCGGACCGAGCCGAGCGTCAACGCCGACCCGAGACCGGAGTCGAGTCTCGACCCGCCGCCTCCGTTAGTCGGCTCAAACCGCATTGCCAAGCGGCGGATCGTAGGGCTCCGCCAATCGACTTTGGCTGCGCTGGAAAGCGATCGGCCGGAAGGGTTTCAGGCGAGATTGCGCAGCGGGACAGGAAGCGCTGCCTTTTGTTCGATGAAGTCGACGAGGTTGACGAACGGGTCGAACCCGATGACATCCTGCGCGTCGGCGACAAAGTTGGAGAGGGCGTTGACGTCGTAGAAGTAGGGCATGCCGTCACGAGCATTGACCAGATACTCGACGCTGCCGAGGTCGGCCCCCGTTGCAGCAAGCAGCCGACCGGCATCCTGGACCGCGTGGTCCGGCGGCTGGTAGGCCTCGATGGCCAAGCCCCGGCCGGAAACGCCGTCTGCGATGCCCGGCAGATCGCAATAGTCGGCCGGGCACAGGTTGAACGATCCCGGCACCAGCAGGAGGCGAATCGCATAGAGGAACACGCCGTCTAAGAATTCGACGCGGACGACTGCGTCGCCTTGTGCCGGAAGATGCTCCTGGACCAGCGCCGTGTGATCCGGGCCGAACTCGAGTTCACCGGCATCGGCCGCCTCACCGAGTTCCTTCGGACTGTCGAACGACATGATCCCGGCTCCGCTGCCACCGATGTTCGGCTTCACCAGCACTGGCCATTGCAACCCGTCCGCGGTATCGACCGCATTCCCGGGATGAGTTATGACCCGTGCTCGCGGATGCCGGATCCCGAGCTCTGCAGCGAGCGTGATCTGACGCGCCTTGGAGATCTCGTAGCTGAATGCCTGGCGGCCGTTGATCACCGGAACCTCGATGTCTTCGAGGTAGGCCAGGTAGTTCAGGGTGGAGAACACCGAAGACCCCTCGCCGCGCAGCCAAGCGGAAGGGCTCATCCGGTTCACGACCACGCTGTACGGCAGAGAGGTCACCACCGGGTCGAAGGAGAGCCTCGAAGCGTCGATCCGGTCGAACGGGATATCCCGTCGATCGAGCTCGTCGAACAGCGGCTCGAACCAGAGCGGGTGTTCGTACACGATGCCTACGCGGGCGTGTGGATTGTCTCGGGTCATGTCCTCTTCTCCTCGGTCTCAAGCCTCCTACCTGAACCTTTGTTCCCGACTGTCAACCAATAGCAAGGACACTATCCGCCAACGCGAGCGACACTGCCGATGGTGTCATCACCCCGTGTTATCGAATCGCGATGCGAAAGCGCCGGTGGCGCCGGAGCCTCGTTGACACACAGGTATGATCAGAAAACTGGAGGAGTAGGGCGTATGACGAGCCTGGCCGAGCGTCATCGGACGTTCTTCGAACTTCACCAATCGGGTTGCTTCGTCGTACCGAATCCCTGGGACATGGGTTCGGCGCGGCTGATGGCCGCTTCCGGGGCGAAGGCGCTGGCCACCACTAGCGCCGGCTTCGCCTTCACGCTGGGCCGCCCAGATTTGGGGCATGTGACCCGCGATGAGGCTCTTCACCATGCCGAACGGATCGTTGCGGCGACGCCGCTACCCGTCACGGGCGATCTCGAAAACGGTTTCGGGGACGACCCAGCCGACGTTGCCGAGACCGTCCGGCTTGCCCGCGAAGCAGGGCTTTCCGGTTGCTCCATCGAGGACACGAGAATGGTCGATGGCAACCCGGCTTACGACTTCGATCTGGCGCTGGAGCGAATCGGGGCAGCCGCCGAAGCCGCCCGCGCTCTCGAAGACCCCTTCGTGCTGTGCGCCCGTGCCGACGGCGTGATCAACCAGAGCTACGGGCTCGACGAGGCCATCCGGCGCATCAAGGCATTCGCCAATGCCGGTGCGGATCTGCTGTATGTACCGCTCGTGCCCGACAGGGAAAGTCTGCAATTGGTTGTCGCCTCGGTGACGAAGCCGGTGAATGCGCTTGCGGCCGGTGCATTGACGGGGCTAACCGTCGCCCAACTCGCGGCCATAGGAGTGCGGCGCATTTCGGTCGGGGTACAAATCGCTCGCCTCACCCATGCCGCGATACGCGATGCGACAAGGGCCATGCTGAACGAGGGCAGTTTCGCCGCGTTCGCCTCCGGCGCGATTGGCAACGAAATAGACGCAATGCTTGCGAAGGGCGCAGACGGACCCCAATAGGCCTGCTCACCAGCCGGCGGCTGCCACGACCGGTCGAATACGGCCGTGTTTGGCCCTTACGACCGTGGAGGAGGAACACCGCTCCGGCGCGGGGCTCCGTCGTTCAGCCGGAGACTCGAGTGATGCGCACCAACGGCAGGTCGCGACCGGCCCTCTCTTGAAACTCGGCGAACACGGGCATTCGAGTGGTGAGCTCCTCCCAGTAAGCCCGTCGCGCCTCCGGCTCCATCGTGGCGGCGGTCGCCTCGTAGAAGTTGCTCATGTGCCGCACCCATACCTTGGAGTCGGCCTGGAGGTTTCGATACCACTGCGGGTCGGCGGGTCGGCCATTGTTGGAGCCGATCACTACGAGAGCGTCGCCGTCGGGAAAGGACCCAAGGGGAACCCGTCGGATCTCGCCGCTGTTGCGGCCGGTCGTGTACAGAAGGATGAGCCTGTCCCCGGCCGGGTGATCCACGTCGCGTCCATCAGACGCCAGGTATTGCTGGATGTGGGATTCCGCATACTCACTCGGGTTGGGGCCCGCGGCGGCTTCGATGTCCATTGTTTCCCTCCTGGCAGGTTGGCGGCAACCTTAAACGGGTGCCCCGGCGGTGCTGACGGCCCGCGTCATGCGGCGCGGGCTGCTGCCCCTTGATCGGGCTGAGAGGGAACACCCACACCATCGCGCCGACGGCAGCTGGAGGCTCGGCAGGCTGAGCGCCATCGCCTTGGGCGGCAGACGGACGCTGCGGAACATCAGGAAACAGCAGTGCGAAGGTAGGAGCCGTGGCCCGAAGGCTACGGTCTGTCTGACCGGTCTCGCGAGCTCGGAGCCATGTGGCGCGACAACGGAGGGCGTTATGACGGATCAGTGCCACTCCGGGGAGGTCGGGAGGCCGCAACGGCCTGGACCTCCTCAGGGCCACGCCGGAGAAGATGGGGGTGCCGGTAATCGCCGAGCAGTT
>CAXMPL010000181.1:0-4225 GCA_964195125.1 uncultured Kiloniellales bacterium
TCTCCATCGAGGATCTGCGCTACATGTCGATGCGGCGTTCGCAGGCCCCGTCGACCCGGATGGCGCAACGGGCTCCGAGTCTGCGGCGTCGGGCTGATGGTGCAATGACCGGTCAGGAACGAATCGAGCCGGACGGCAACAGGCAAGACGACACCGCCCGTCGGCTCCATCTGGTGCACGAGAACCCTCGCGTCACAGACGAATTCAGCGTCGACCCGACAGCAGTGGAAGAAGTCCCGAACCGCCGCCCCGAGATGGCACGAGCGACCGCGGTGTAGGTCGCCTCATACGGCTCGATCTCAATCGTTTGTGGCCATCAGGAGCGTGCCTTACGCAAGGGTCACTGGGGCCACAGATGCGATTCCTCATCACAAGCCGGTTGCCTCTGGCATTGCCTGCTCGAGCCCTGGGAGTATGAGGTTGTGCGCTCGGATCGGGTTGCGAAGCCATCTGCACCAACCTCGCCCTCGCAGCCGAACGTGCAAGACACTCGCCCGAAGGCACGCTACAGCGTCCCTTCGGCGCGCGTGCGCAGCGCATTGGCGACGACCTCCCGACCGAGCTCCACCGCTTCCTCAAGGCTCATCTTCTCCCCTGCCGACCACGCGGCATCGATCGCAGCAGCGTCCATCGCACCAGCGACAACCGACCGGACGGGCTCCTGCCCGACGCTTTCTGCGGTCAGGCCCCCGCCCAACTCGGCGCGCAGCCGCTCGGAGGCGCCGGCGAGCCGCACCGCAGGCTCCGGGTTCGTTGCTGCGGTGATTGCGGCAAGGAAGTCCGCCGTCATGATCATCCCCGAGATGTCGTCGGCGTTGACCATGGCCTCCAGGACCTCGCCGCCGAGAGCTACCGCGTCGTGGCTGCGACCGAGCTGAGACAGCACCGCCGCCCTGCCGACGTCGGTCTGCCGCACTTCTCCATCGTCTCCGATCGCCGCAAAACCCGCTCGCGCCTCGGCCCATAGGACGAGCGCCTCCTCCAAGCGGCCCGTCTGCCACGTGCTCCAGGCGACAGCGGCGGCGACCCTGGCAGCTCCCTGCGGCGCCCCAGCCTCCTCGTAAGCGACGCGGGCCTCCTCGGCAAACTCGAGCCCACGTTCCAGATCGCCCAGCCACGCCGCCGTCGTGCTCACGGCGAACAAGGTGTCGGCAACCCGAACATCGTCTCCAAGCTCCCGGTACAGCTCGAGCAGCTCTGCATACAGCCGGTCGGCAGTGGCGTAGTCGGCCTGCCAGTAGGCGATGGAGGCGAGCCCATCGAGACCTTCGGCGCGAGCACGCGGGGAGGCGCCCGGCAGATCGAGCAGCTCTTCGAGCCATTGCCTCGCTTCTGGCATGTGCCCGCGGCGGTGGAAGAATCGCCACACCGAACCGGCGGTGCGCAGCCCCAAGTCTGGTTTGCCGGAGTCCCGGCTGAGCCGTAGGACGGCGCGGAGGTTGTCGTGTTCGGCTGTCAACCGGTCCAGCCACACTTGTTGTCCCTCACCATCGAGGATGGGGCGGGCGGTCTCGGCGAGTTGGGCAAAGTATTCGCCGTGGCGGTGAGCGACGTCGTCGTACTCCCCGTCATCGCTGAGGGCGTCAAGGGCGAACTGGCGGATCGATTCCAGCATCGAGAACCTGGCCTCCCCGTGGTGGACTTGACGCCGGAGCAAGCTCCTGTCCAAGAGGGACGCCACCCCCTCGATCACGCCCGCCGCAGGCTGAACGGAAGCCACCGCTTCGGCCGCGTCCAGGGTGAACCCGCCCTCGAACACGCTGAGCCGGCGGAGCAGCGCTTGCTCGTCATCGTTGAGCAGGTCGTAACTCCAGGCGATGGCATCGTGTAGTGAGCGGTGTCGCTCCGGAAGGTCGGCGAAACCAACGCCGGGAACATCGAGCCGCTCCACCAGGCGGTCGCGGAGGCCGGCGATCCCAAACAGGGCGACCCTGGGAGCGGTGAGCTCGATGGCCAGCGGCATGCCCTCCAGCAGGGCGACAACCTCCTCGACCGCACCGCGGTTCTCTTGGGTGAGCCGGAACGACGCATCCGCCGAAGCCACAAGCTCAGCGAACAGCTCAACGCCTTCGGCCGCTGCGAGCGGCGGCACCGGGTAGATTTGCTCGCCGCGGACGCGGAGTGGAGTCTGGCTGGTGATCAAGAGCTTGAGGTTCGTAGCTTGACTGAGAAGGGAACCGATGTTCGCCGACGCCTCGATCACATGCTCGAAGTTGTCGAGGACAAGCAGCGCGGCGTCGGCCCCGACCCGGGAGGCCAATGCATCCAAAGGCGGTTGCGTTCCGTTGTCGATCACCTCCAACTGGGTGGAGATGGCCGGAACAACCAGGTCGGCGCTGCGGAGCGACTCCAGCGGCACATAGAAGACGCCATCTGGGTAGTCACCGAGCGACTCTTCGGCAACGTGGACCGCCAGCCGGGTCTTGCCGGTGCCGCCCGGGCCGGTGAGAGTTACCAACCGTCCTCGCTCCAGCAGCCCGCCGACAGCTCCGACCTCGGCGGCCCGGCCGATGAAGGCAGTCGGCTGGGCCGGCAGGTTATTGGGTGCGGCATCCAGCGACCTGATCGGGGGGAAGTCCGCAGCCAGCCCGCGGATGACGACCTGATGCACCCGCTCCGGCTGTTCCAGGTCCTTGAACCGGTGATCACCCAGATCCCACAGCGTCACCTCGTCAGATAGCGCGGAAGCAACCAGCACGCTGGTTGCCGCAGAGAGGAGGATCTGCCCGCCGTGGCCGGCGGCAGCAACCCTCGACGCTCGGTGCACGTCGAGCCCGACGTAGTCGTCTCCACCGAGCACACCTTCCCCGGTGTGCATTCCCATCCTGACCCTGACCGTGCCGCCCTCCGGCCATGGATATGCCGCAAGCTCTCGTTGTACCGCCACCGCGCCGTCGAGCGCGGCCGGCGCAGACGAAAAGGCGTAGAAAAACGAATCCCCTTCAGAACGCACCTCGGAGCCTGCGCTGAAGGCGGCGCGGATCACCCGGTTGTGATCTTCCAGCACCTCGGCGAAGGCGTCGCCAAGCCGTTGCAACATCATCGTCGAGCCCTCGATGTCGGTGAAGACAAAGGTGACGGTGCCGGTGGGGAGCTCGCTCATGTCCAATGTCTCACGCAGTCAGCGACAGTTTCGTACCCATGTTGCCCGCCGAACCACAGCTGTGCATGGTTTTCGCTCTCACACAGAGCCACGGGCGAGCCTGATGTCCGTATACGAGCACTCAACGGCATCGCACCGAAACTCAACGCCGGTCACCGCTCCGCGTGGTGGACCAGCCACAGGTCGGCGACGTTGGTACCGGTCGGCCCGGTGATGAACAGATCGTCGGTTGCGCTGAGATACCGATGGGCATCGTTGTCGGCCAGGGCTTCGATGGCGTCCAGGCCGACAGCCCGGCCCCTCTCGATCGTCCCGGCGTCGACGACGGCCCCTGCCGCGTCGGTGGCGCCGTCGATTCCATCGGTGTCGGCGGCGAGGAAGGTCGTTGTGCTCCCCTCGATCGCCAGGGCACCGGCCAGCGCCGCCTCCTGATTCCTCCCACCGAGACCGGCACCGGAGACGGTCACCGTGGTCTCGCCGACAAAGACCAGGAGGTCGATCCCCGGTCTGACGGTTGCCACCGCCTCGGCGGCGGCGGTACGGGCCTCGCCGCTGAGTGTCGTCGTCACGACCCCGGCGGTGAGACCTCGCCGGCGTGCGGATGCGACCGCGGCCGCAGCGGCGGTAGCGCCGCCGGCCACCACCCTGATCTCATGGTCCGAATGGTCGGTCTTCGGTGTCTCCTCGATGACTCCCGCCGCTCCGGCGGTGAGGTGGTCAGCGACATTCGCCGGCACCCGGCCCATCAGCTCGAAGCGCCCAAGCACGTCGATGGCATCTGCGAATGTCGTCGGATCTGGCACCGTCGGTCCGGAACCGACGACGTCGAGGCGGTCCCCCACCACATCGGATAGGACCAGGGTGATCAGCCTGGCGTCGCCCGCCGCCTTGGCCAGATACCCACCTTTGATCAACGACAGATGTTTCCGCACCGTGTTGACCTCGGCGATGTCGGCGCCCGAGGCGAGCAGCAGCCGGTTGGTGGCGACCAGATCATCGAGGGTGAGCTCTCCCGCTGGGAGCGCCAGCAACGCCGACGACCCGCCGGAGACGAGGTACACCACGGTGACCCCGGGTCCGGCGGATGCGGCCAGCTCGAGGGCACGCCGTGCAGCGGCGACG
>CAXMPL010000182.1:0-2320 GCA_964195125.1 uncultured Kiloniellales bacterium
ATGCAGGGGCTCATCGAAGGAGCCTCCGGTACAGGTGAGTCGTGGGTCCTTGGCGCAACCCTCGACGGCAGCGGAGCTGACGCTGAGTTGGATCTTCTGCTCGCCGGTCGGGGCGACTCGGCTGGACCACCGTACGCCCTGGATGCATTCGTCGGATCCAGTGACTCGGGTTATTCCACCGTAGCCAACATTGCGAGGGTCGTGTTCCCGCTGATCGTCTTTGCGCTCGTAGTCGCGGGGGCGGGGATCTCTCTCCTCAAGGGCCACTGGTGGATGGGACTCCTCGGTGCCTTGGGCTTTGGCGTCTATGCACTGTGGAGCACCCAGGTCAGTCTCGACATCGATCTGTTGGGTCGCTTCGAGGAGAATGTCGAAAACAACATCGGGTTAGCGATCTTCCTCGCCAGCTCAGCGGGGGCACTCCTTCTACTCCTCGGTGCTGTGCTCCCTGCCCGGTCGGGATCCTGGTGGGACCGCAATCGCACAACCCAACCAGTCTCCGACTAGACCCTCACCTCGGTTTCAGCCGTCATCGTTCCCGGGATCGATCGGGGGGCGAGTCGGGCCCGCGGGCGGGCGTCGAAGAGTACGTTTAGACCAGACGACTCTCTGCTCGGAGGTGGCGATGAAGCAGTTTCTTGCGCATCTTGTTCCGATACTGGCGTTGACGGTCGTTGCATCGGCGTGCACGACCAGCAGTTCGTCGACAAGCGGTCCGGAGGTCGTCGAGATCGGGGCGTCTGGTGGAGGTGTTGCGGTTGTTCCCGCCGAGGAGTCGCCATCCGGCCTTACGGTCAACGCGACAGGAAGAACCACGATGCCGTCCAGTGAGGTGTTCGTGATCGTGGTACCCGAACCCGACGGCTTCGGCCCCTTTCCGGAAGGGCTGACGTCAAACGACAGAGCACAGATCAAGGACAGCATCCAAGGGCTCGGCATACCGGACGAGGACATCGACTTTCCAAGCGGACCGATCTTCTCGCCATTCGTCTCCGTTGTCCGAGTACGGGTCGACGCTGCTGACCTACCAGGGATCGGTGAGCGGGTCGTGGAGGCGATCGAAGACGTCGCCGGCCGGTCGCTGACAAGTGGGCTCAGGTTTGGGGTCGCAGACTGCGACGCCGCCTTCGAACAGGCGTGGACCGATGCGCTCGAAACCGCCGAGATCAGGGCACAAATGTTGGCGGTGTCGGCATCCATCGAGCTTGGCCCGATCATTTCCATCGCTGAAGGCGGCGGGCTGAGCGACTTTGGTATACCGGCTGGCGATCCATGCGATACCGAATCGTTCGACGAGGGCGAGTTCGAGACGGGTTTCGCGCCGCTCGACGCAGAACCCCAGGTTGAGATCGAAGCCAGCCTCGACGTGACGTATGCGCTCGCCGGGGTAGCCACGACCGTGCCCGGTGTCACCGTGGTCGGGAAAAGCCAGCTGACCGCCGGAGCTGACGAATCCTACGTTGTGGTTGCCTTTGAGTCGTTCGGCGAGTTCGGTCCCGAACAGATCTCGGCCGAGGACCGTTCGGCAGTCATCGACGCGCTGACCGCGCTCGGCTACGAGGAAGACGAAATCGACATCGCCAACCAGCCGTTCTCCGGCCTCCAGGTCGTCCAGGTCGAGATCGCGGCCGGTGACCTTAGCGACGCCGGCGACGTCATCGTCGACGCTATCGAGGGAGTGTTGGGGCGTTCGGACCTGTCCGGAGCGACGTTCACGCACTCGGATTGCGAACGGCTCCTCTCCACGGCCCGCAGCGAGGCGCTCAACGGCGCCATAGCTCGAGCAACTGCGCTTGCCAGCGTGGCCGGTGTGTCGCTAGGAGGGATCCAGGCGATCAGCGAACTCGACGCCACGCCCTTCTCACCGTTTCAGGTGGACCCGTGCGACGAGGAAGCACCCTTCGACGTGTACTCCGTCGGGCTGGAGCCCTTTGAAGCCGAACCCCAGATGACCCTTCGCTCCGCAGTGCAAGTGACCATGGCCATTGAGGTGTCTCCGTAAGCACGTGCGGGGGCTTCGTTCTCGGTCGTGCGTGTCTTGAGTCACGCACAGTGAGCCTCCAAGCACGTACGACGATGGTTGGTTAGGCCCCTTCAGGTAACAACTTGACATAACGTGGATTATGGGCGCACGCTCGGTTCCAAGCCATCCAGGCCGATTGAAGCCCCTCTAAGCCCCATTTCAGAGGCGCCCGGCTCCGGGTGCTATCGCTCAGATTGGGCGATATCGAGTAGTCATTTGCGGATGCTGTTCTTTGGGCGCGCTTACAAAGCGGTGTGGCCAGCGTTCGAGGAGACGAGACTGGGCGACTCGAGCCGG
>CAXMPL010000183.1:0-43095 GCA_964195125.1 uncultured Kiloniellales bacterium
ACCAGCCCGCGGTGGATCTGGACGTACGGGTTGTAGGTGACGCCGCCGTAGTAGCCGGTGGTCAAACTGCCGCCGGTACGCCAGGTCAGGTTCCCGTCTGTCGGGACCTGGCTGGCAAGGGCGCTTGAGATCCCGATGGCCCCGACCACCGTCACCACCAGGAGGGCGAGGGCGCCTGCGGAAATGGGCGCGCCTGCGACGGTCGAGGGGTGGTGGCCGGGTCTGGCCATTCGTCCTGCGCCACGGTCGTGCTCATCGAGACCGACGGCGAGGGTGGTGGCGGCCACCAGGAGAACGAACACGGCGATCTCCGCATTGGACGATGGCTGCAGTTCGACCGTGAGCAACTGCAACCCAATGACCAGAGGGGGAGCCAGGGCGACGAACGGACGCCCGGAGAGGAGACCGAAGGCGAGGAAAGCGCCCACCAGCCAAAACACGCCGGCCAGGATCAGGACGAGTCCGATGGTGGGCTGCACCGGCTCCACACCATGTCGGATCAGCCCCACCGCACGCTCGATCTCCGCTGCCAGTGTGGCGAATGTGTCGGGGCCGGGCAGGACCCACACGCCGGTGTCGGGGGCGCCGTACCGGGCGGCGACGAACCCAAACAGGGCCACGTTGAGCAGCGCGATCCAGCCGGCCCGCATCCGATAGCTGACCGCAGCCCAGGTGACGATGATCCCGATCATGACCGCAGCGAGCACCAGCAGCTGCCACTTCGCTCCCGAGCGCGTCGGTAGCAGGACCTCGCTGAGTCGCCAGATCGCGAACCCGATCGAGGCCGCCCCCGCTATCCAGCTGTAGCGGTAGACCATGTGCGCTCCATTGCCTTTTTCCAAGCCGCTGCCCACGACTCGCCGGGCTGGGCAACGATCGCGGTGACTCCGGTGCGTGCCAGGCCACCGAGGCCACTTCCCGGATCCGGGGTGACCGCCATGACGATCTTGCGGTCAAAGTCACGGTCGAGCGTGCGGAATGCCTTGAGCGCACCGTCGTCCGGTGTGCCGGTCATCATCACAAGGACTCCGCCGCTGCCGTTGCGACCGAGCTCCTGGGAGACCCCCCTTGTCAGGTCCACGGCGCCGCGGCTCTGGACGATGGCGAGCTCTTCCATGGCTCGCTGATATCCCTCGGGCGTGTCGACGGGCGTGAACGATCCGGTGCCGGTCCAGACGGTTGGGCGGTACCGATTGCGATACAGGTGTCGCACAACTGATGCCACTCCGGTCACCGCGTGCTCGAACGAAGCGTCGTCGGCGTACACCTGCGCCCTCGGGTCGAAAACCACCAGTGCTCTTGACTGCCAATGAGCCTCGAGCTGTCGGATCATCAACTGGTCGCGTTTGGCAGACGTAGGCCAGTGGACTCTGCGGAGATCATCGCCAACCTGATACTCGCGGAGGGTGTAGAAGTCCTCGCCTCCAGCCTGAGAGAAGCTGGCGCGGGTCGCGTCCGCCGTCGGGTCGAGCCCGCGGCCGGAGGGGAGGCCGACGAGATCCTCGACGGCAGGAAACACGACGAGCCTGTCGATGTTCCTCGCCTCCCCGACCGACTCGGCGAGACCGAGTGCATCTTCGACGGCGACCGTCGCAGGTCCGATGCGGTAGACCCCTCTGGGATGACAGAGCACCTCATAGCGGGCTTCGATCGGGACGTTCGCGTCGATGCGCTTGGCGACGAACCGGGCGGTGCCGAGACCATAGACCCGATCGACGACGGTGGCGGCGTGGATCGTTTTGGTTGCCACCAGTCCGACGAGAACGACGGCACGATCGCCAGCGTGCACCTGGGTCGGCGTGATCGTCCGGCTGATTCTCACGCTTGGCGTAGCAGACCGGACGGATGCGATGCCAATCACCACGGCAAGTATGAAAAATACCCCTACGGCGAGCATGACCCGCTCGCCGAATGCAAACCAGAGAATGGGGAGCGCCATCCCGACGCCGAGTGCCGCCCATCCTCTGGTCGTCGGCATCAAACAGCGCCTTGAGATCCAGGGACGGGGACCGATCCGGCTACGTCCTCGATCACTTTGGCGATGGATGTTCCGCGCATCTGAGCCTCGGGATGGAGCAGCATGCGGTGGTTGAGCATCGGCTCGAGCATCGCCTTGACATCGTCCGGCGTGACGAACTCCCTGCCAGCGATTGCCGCCCGAGTCCGGGTCGCTCGCTGCAGAAAGAGGGTCGCTCTCGGTGACGCCCCGAGCAGGAGATCTGGATGGGTTCGGGTGGCTTCGGCGATGTCGATCAGGTACCCGCGAATCACCTCCGACGTATGCACCCGGTTGGCGATATCGACCATCGTGACGACGTCGTCGGCGTGGATGACCGCACCGAGGTCGTCGAAGGTCGAATGCTCCCCATGCGTGTCGAGCATCTCGAGCTCCTTCGCCCGCGACGGGTACCCCATGGCGAGGCGCATCATGAAACGGTCGAGCTGGGCCTCAGGAAGCGGATAGGTTCCTTCATGCTCGATGGGGTTCTGTGTGGCGATGACGATGAACGGCGGAGCCAGGGCCCTCGTCACTCCGTCGACGGTCACCTGGCGTTCCTCCATTGCCTCGAGCAACGCCGCCTGGGTTTTTGGGCTCGCCCTGTTGATCTCATCGCCGAGCACGACATTGCCGAAGATGGGTCCGGAGCGGAACACGAACTGGCTGGCCTCCCTGTCCCATACCGAGACCCCGGTTACGTCGGAGGGAAGCAGGTCGGGGGTGAACTGGATCCGCTGGTAGGTGCAGTCGATGGATCTTGCCAGGGATTTGGCGAGCAGGGTCTTGCCGATGCCCGGCACATCCTCGAGCAGGGCGTGACCCCCGGACAGCATGCAAGCGGTGACCAGCTCAACGGTTTCCCGCTTCCCCTGGATGACCAGCTCTATGTTGTCTGCGACGGCTCTGAAACGCTCGTCGAACCACGCAAGATCATCAGATGTAACCGACACGCAGACTCCAATTCGCCGACGACTGCACCGAGCCTAGGAGAGTCTTCGGTGCATGGTGAACGCGGTCTTGAGCGCCTAGCCTTCCATCGGAGGTGGAGGCACCATGCTCAGACGGTCGATCGTCGCCGTGGCCAAGCGCCCTTCCTTGTGGCCGACGGCGCTGGGCGCTCTTGCGGCCATGTCGCCGCAGCGCTGGTGGGCTCGACCACCCTTTCTCCCCATCCCTGAAGAGGATGTGGTCCGGTGGCGGGTGACTACCGCCTACGGGGACGCCGATGCCACCCTTACCGAGGATGACCTCGTGGCGTATCTCGAGTGGCGGCAACGAGCCGCCCGGGCCCTCAGGGGGCCCAGATGAGTGGCAAGTTGCCAGAGTCGCGAGTCGCGAGTCGCAGGCCGCCCGTTGAGTGAGCAGTCGGGCTGGGCTGCGACGCGCCAGAAGCGGACCCTTTGCCTCCCGCTTGGAAGGGGAGCAAAGGCCAGTTCCGAGGCTCGTAATACGTAATACGTGATACGTAATACGTGGTTTGTGATACGTAATACGTATTGCCTACGTAGTAGGCAATACTCCGCTACGCCCGGTGTTTTTCTCACCCCTGGTAGCCTTTCCTCATGGCCCGCGCACTTGTGCTCAATGCAAGTCTCGAGCCGCTGTCGGTCGTTCCCGTTCAGCGGGCGCTGGTGCTCGTCCTTGCCGACCGTGCCGAGGTCGTCGTGTCCAACGGCGTGGTATGGCACTCCGAGCACATAACGATGGCGTCGCCATCTGTGGTGCAGCTTCGCCGATTTGTTGCGGTGCCCTATGCGAGGCGGGTTCCTGTGAACCGGAGAACCGTCTTCCATCGCGACCGCGACGCCTGCCAATATTGTGGGCGGCAGGCTGAGAACCTGGACCACGTCATTCCCCGTTCGAGAGGGGGCGAACACACGTGGCGCAACGTGGTCGCCGCCTGCCGTCGGTGCAATACGCGCAAGGGAGGCAGAACTCCTAAAGAGGCGGGCCTCCAGTTGAGACGCAACCCGCGGGTGCCGCCGAGGGATAGCTGGGTCGCAGCCGCGCTCGGCGGTATGCCGGATGCGGAGTGGGCGCCCTACCTCAAGGTCTAAGCTCGCGCACCGGTCGGTGACCGGATCGCGCCCTCTTTGCGGAGCCTCTATTTTTCCCGCTCTTGCCGCCTTGCGGCGGGCCGCTTGGGCCACGGCTCCGCAAATGGTTTTTCAACACAGACCGGATCGCTCCCGATTGCGGAGCCTCTATTTTTCCCGCTCTTGGCTACGGGCCGCTCGCGCTGGGCAGCGGCCTACGGGGGCACTTACTCGCTGTTGATCCTGACCAGAACCGCAGAGCCTTTGGCGGTCACCTGATCGTCGACCCATAACTCGGTCTCGACGATCACTTTGCGGATCGAGCCGGGTTCGATGTCCGCCAGGTCTGAAGGAGCTCCCTTGTCAAGTAGGGCGCGCCCTACGAGGCGCATCGGGGCCAGCGGCGTCGGCGCCAGATAGTCCACCTCGAGGTGAGCGGTGACAAACCGTGGCGCCGGGTCGCTCCCGATCGTGCCGCCCTCAGCCTGCATAGCGAGGATCGCCGCCGAGCCGGTTGAGTGACAGTCGATGATCGACGCGATCAAGCCACCGTAGGTCGAGTCGACATAGGCAGTATGGAACGGCTCGGGTACGAACTCGGTGAGCGTCCTAGTCCCCTGGGGTCGTGTCTTGATCTGATAGCCGGCATCGTTGAGCCGTCCGCACCCATAGCAGTGCGCCGCTGGCTCGTCGTACATGTCCTGGATGGCGATCGATTCGGTCACCGGCGCATGATGGCAGACACGGCACCGTCACGCACCCTCGCATGGCTCGCTAGATCAGTCGATCAGTAGCAAGAGGCTCCGCACATGGCGCGCGATCCAGTCTCTGTTCGCGAGGCTATTTGCGGAGCCGTGGCCCGAGCGGCCCGCCGCGAAGCGGCAAGAGCGGGAAAAAAGCTCCACCTCTGTCGATACGACCGGTCACCTATCGGTTTGCGTCCTCGCTACTGCTCTACTTTTTCCGCGATGGCTTCGAGTGCGGGCGTCGCGATCCCGGCGCTGCGTGCGAAGCGAAGAGCCCGCTCCAGACGGCGTGGTGCGCTCCTGCCCGTTGCGCCGTGGTCGGGGTCGGCGTCGAAGGCGGTAACCATCGCATCCATCGCCCTTTCCCGATCTAGCGGCTCCCCGACTAGGTGCTCTTGGATATCGAGCACCTCGGCGGCCACCGGTCCCGCCAGCTCGGGATGCCCGTTCCACAGCTCTGACACCGTCCCGCCCGTCTGCATGCCGCCGATGTTTGCGGTCAGGATGTACAGGTTCTTGGCCACGAGGGCGTCGACCAGCTCGTCACGAGGGATGACCTTTGCCGCAATGCCGAGCCGATCCAACGCTGTGGCCACGAGTTCCGCCTGGGGCCCGGCAACGAGGGTGGGGACGATTACCTTGACCGGTGTACCCGGCTTCTTCTCGAACCAGACGGAGGCAACGGTCGGGTCTGCGATCCCGTGTCTCATCCAGTCACGCGGGAGCAGTTCATTCTGGATCAGACCGACGCGAGGGCGCCACATTGCAGGAAGGCCGTCAAGCGTCTCATCCAGGTCGGCTTCCCCGACGGTGACCAGGACCAGTGCGGGGTCGGGGACGGTCGTGGCGGCGTCCTCCATCGAGGTATGGCGGAGCGCGGGATAGACGGGGTATCCCACACTCAGGAAGGCCCTGGCGAACACCCCACCCATCTCTCCCAGCCCGACAACGACAATCGGCCGCTCCATGGCGCAGAGGCTACCCGGCCCGGGCCACCGTCGAATCAGTGGTAAGAGGCTCCGCAAGAGAGCCCGATCCGGTTTCTGTCGCAAGGCCTTTCGCGGAGCCGTGGCCCGAGCGGCCCGCCGCGAAGCGGCAAGAGCGGGAAAATGGCTCCACTTCTGTCGAGACCGGCCGGCGTCATCGCGAATCAGTGGTAAAGCGGGGGTTGTCGGGGGCCGATAAGGTTGACAGGTGGTAGATAGTGGGCCATAGTGGCGACCTGTGGAGGATGGTGACCGAACCGTGATGGAGGCGCAGACGCGTGTTTCTTGGGGAATACACCCATGCACTCGATGCCAAGGGGCGGATTGTGATGCCCAGCAAGTTCCGAAAGGGGCTGGAAGCAGGGTGCGTCGTCACCAAGGGTCAGGAGCGCTGCCTGTACGTCTTTTCGATGGATCGGTGGGAAGACGAGGCAGGTCGCGTGCTCTCTCTCCCAAGAACAGATCGGCGGGCCAGGAACTTCTCGCGGTCCTTCTTCGCCTCGGCGACGGACCAGCGTCTCGATGGGCAGGGGCGGATTCAGCTCCCAGAGGCGCTGCGGACGTACGCCGGGCTGAGGAAGGACCTGGCGGTAGTGGGCGTCGCCGATCACATCGAGATCTGGGCGACGGACGTGTGGGAATCGGTCGCCGCCGAAGCCGACGAGTACTACGCCGGGATCGAGGAGGTGCTGTCGGAGGATGGAATATGAACGAAGTCTCTTGGTCTGGTCTGTGGTCAGCCCCCCGGATGCCATTTGGAAGGCCCCTTACTCCGCCCGCTTCCATGGTGGCGCCAGCGTTCCGGGGGGCTGACCATGGGTCAGACCAGCTCGACCTATCACAACCCTGTGATGGTGAGCGAGGTGGTGGACTTCATGGAGCCCGTCGCGGGCGGCATCATTGTCGACGGGACCTTCGGCGGCGGGGGTCACGCCCTTGCTCTCCTGGATCGGTTTCCCGAGGTAACAGTGATCGGAATCGATCGGGATCCCGACGCTATCGCCAACGCCCCCGTCCACCCGCGCCTGTCTCTGGTCCAGGCCAACTTCGCCGAGCTGATGGAGGTGGTCGCCGGTGAACGTGGCACCGAACCATCTGATGGTCCTCATGTCGACGGCGTACTTCTGGATCTCGGCATCTCTTCGCATCAGGTCGATACCGCGGAGCGCGGCTTTTCGTTTCGGCGCGCTGGTCCATTGGACATGCGGATGGGGCCCGATACCGCGCTGGACGCCTCAGAATTGGTCAACGAGTGGGACGTGGATCGCCTCACATCCATCTTCCACGACTACGGGGAGGAGCGTTTCGCACGCCGGATCGCCCGCGCCATCGTCGCAGCACGCCCTGTCGATGACACCGAGAAGCTCGCTGCCGTGGTCGCAGATGCGATCCCTGCCGCAGCGAGGCGACCGGGCCATCCGGCCAGGAGGATCTTCCAGGCCCTCCGGATCGCGGTCAACGATGAACTGGGGGCCCTCGCCGCTGGGTTGGATGCGGCGATCGGAGCAATCCGGCCAGGAGGCAGAGTCGTGGTGATCTCATACCACTCCCTCGAAGACCGCCTGGTGAAGCAGCGCTTCGTAGCAGGAGCTGCGGGGCGCACCTTCCCCCCCGATCTCCCAGTGCGCGAATACGGCGACGCTGCTGAGCTGCGCCTTCTGGGGCGCACACTCCCGAGTACCAAGGAGATCGAAAAGAACCCGCGGGCTCGGAGTGCGGTGCTGAGAGCGGCGGAGAAGGTGACGTCTTGACCGCCGGAGCGTTGACGACAAGGTGGTCCGCCCGCCCGGTTCGCGATCGCACGAGGGTACGACCTCTCGCGGTGTTCGCGCTGGTCGTCGTCCTTGCATTCTTCGCCCTGATCTACTCGCGTATCTCGTTGGATCGGGCCGCTTTCGAACTTCACCAAATCGGCCAAGACGTCGCCGCCCAAGAGCGCATCCACTGGGATTTGCGGCTCGAGGTGGCGAGGCTGCAGAGCCCGCAACGGATCACAGAGGTCGCGGCCGGCCTCGGGCTCGTCTACCCGGAGGAGCGCATCACGATCGAAGCTTCGGGCGTCGCCTCCGATACCAACTACGCAGCGGCACGATGGACCGCATCTAGGTCGCTCCTCTCGGAGCTGCCGTGACGGGAGGGCAGCTATGGCCGGGCCGAACGCTGGCGGCCATCTGGCACCTCGCCAGCACTTGAGGGGAGCCTGACGTGGGCCGGCCGCAGTGGCGTCTGCAAGACGCTAGGGTCGTCGTGCTCGCAGTCGTCATGATCCTGGCGTGGGCCGGAATCGGTTACCGGCTGTTCCAGGTGCAGGGTGCCGATGCCGCCGCGCTGTCGCAGCGGGGCTTCGATCAGCGGGTGCGCCACGAGGAGATTCTGCCCAAACGGGGAACGATCTATGACCGAGACGGCATCGAGCTCGCCGTCACCATCTACGGGAGTTCCCTGGTCGCCGATCCTGCGCTGATTGATGATCCGGCGGCGGCCGCTGCGGTCATCGGTCCTTTGATCGGCGCCAACATCGCCGACGTCGCGGTCAAGCTCGAGAGCGAGGGGCGTTACGTGCCATTGGTACGTCAACTCGAGCATGCCGAAGAAGAAGTCTTAGCGACGGCGATCGAAGGGGCGGGACTCGACGGTTTCACTTTCGTCGAAGAACCGGTGCGGATCTACCCATCGGGGACGCTCGCCGCGCCGGTCGTTGGTCTCACCCGTCTCGATGGGGGCGCAGGGATCGAAGGCATCGAGGCCATCATGGACGGTGCCCTCGCCGGACGCCCTGGAACACGAATCGTTGAGCGAGATGCCGCAGGGAGGGCCATCCCACAGGGGGAGCTCCTCATCGAGCCAGCGGTGCCAGGGTCGGACGTGATCCTCACGTTGGATCGCGAGATCCAACACACCGCAGAACAGGCTCTCGGCGCCGCCATCGAGAGCGGAGCCCTTGGAGGCTCGGTGATCGTGATGGTTCCGTCCTCAGGAAGGATCCTCGCCATGGTGTCGCTCCCTTCCTTCGACCCAAACGATCGGGGCGCCCTTGATCCGGCGACGTTGCGGAATCGAGCGGTTGCCGACGTATACGAGCCAGGGTCTACGCTCAAGGTGGTTGCCGTCGCCGGCGCACTCGAGCTGGGCATCGTGGGGCCCGCCACGGTGATCGAAACCCCTCACGAGATCACGATCGGGGATGAGGTGTTCGAGGATCATTCGGATCTCCCCACCGCCATGACCGTCGCTGATGTCGTCGCCAAGTCATCGAACGTCGGCACCATTGAGATCCAACGCCGGTTGGGCAACGAGCGGCATTACGCATTCCTCGATGCCTTCGGCCTCGGTCGGCCGGCGTCGATCGACTTCAACCCGGAGGCCGCGGGTCGCCTCGACCACTACAGCGCATGGTGTTATTCCACTTGTGGGGCTTCGGCTGCGATCGGGTACGGCATTGGCGCAACTCCGATCCAGATGGCGGGTGTGTATGCCACCATTGCCAACGACGGCCAATGGGTCGAGCCGCATGTCGTGGCCGAGCTCATTGGGCTCGATGGAGGGCGGGTCGTCAGCGAGCCGCGGCGCCGCCAGGTGCTGTCGGCTGAGACCGCCGGCCTCATGCGCCAGATGTTGCGGGGCGTCGTCGAGGGCGGCACCGGCCGCCGGGCGCGGATCAACGGATTCAGCGTCGGTGGCAAGACAGGGACCTCGGTCAAATTCGACGTCGAGGAGGGCGCGTACAGCGAAGACGAGACCATCGCCTGGTTCGTCGGCATCGCGCCTATCGACGATCCGGCGATCGTAATCGTCGTCGTGCTCGATGCCCCAACCGGTCTACTCGACGACGGAACCGAGCTTCAGTTTGGTGGTGCCTCGGCGGCCCCAGTGTTCGCCGAGATCGCAGAGTCGGCGCTGCACCAGCTTGGCGTGGCGCCGGACAAGGATTGAGGCGATGCTGCTCAGCACACTCGCAGATCGCGTCCCAGGCCCCGCCTCGGTGATCGGGAACGATGTGTCGATCGACGATGTGACCCATGATTCACGAGCGGTGAAGATCGGGGACCTGTTCGTCGCGATACGCGGTCTGGTGACAGATGGGCACGATTTCGTGGATGCGGCCGTCGCCGCAGGGGCCGCTGCCGTCGCCGTTGATCGAGCAGGGGAAGGCACCTACAGCCAGCTCGTCGTGCAAGATACAAGAGCGTCGCTCGGTCCACTGGCTGCGGCCGTCCACGGCGAGCCCTCGCAACGCGTCGCAGTCGTCGGGGTCACGGGAACCAACGGGAAGACAACCGTCACCCATCTCATCGAGTCGATAGTCGCAGCCGGCGGAGGCAACCCGGGGGTGATCGGCACGGTCGGCGGCCGCATTGCCGGTGACCACGTCGCTCTGTCGAGGACGACACCGGAGGCGTCCGATCTCCAGCGTTTGCTGGCAAGGATGGTCGAGGCCAACGTCGACGTCGTTGCCGTCGAGGTGTCCAGCCATGCGCTGGCTCTCCATCGGGTGGACGGCGTATGGTTCCGGGTCGCCGCATTCACCAACCTCATGCAGGACCATCTCGATTTCCACGGTGATATGGACTCGTATCTCGCAGCCAAGCGGCGGCTGTTCGATGTTGCCAGGGCCGAACGCGCCGTGGTCGGCGTCGACGACGAAGCCGGCCGTTCCATCGCCGCTGCCGCTCAGATGCCGGTCACGACCGTCGCACTGGATCAGGCTGCCGACATCACCGCCACCGACATCGAGGTGACCCTGGGTGGTAGCACGTTCACCGTGATCACGCCCGAGGGGAGCTACCGGGCCGCGATGCCCCTGCCGGGGCGCTTCAACGTACGGAACGCGCTGCTGGCGGCTGCCATCGCCCGCGAGCTGCGATGCACCAACGAGACCATTGCCGCAGGACTTGTCGCCGTCGGCGCCATTCCGGGACGCTTCGAACCGGTCGATGAAGGACAGCCGTTCGGGGTGGTAGTGGACTACGCACACACTCCGGACGCCATTGGGGCGATGATCGAGAGCGCCCACCGCCTTACCGAAGGCAGGGTCATCGCGGTTGTAGGCGCCGGAGGGGACCGCGACAAGGCCAAGAGGACGCCAATGGGCCAGGCAGCCGCCGGAGCCGACGTGGTGGTACTGACGTCCGACAACCCGCGATCCGAGGATCCTCTGGTGATCATCACCGAGGTCGCCGCAGGGCTGGCATCGGGTACGGAGGCTTTCACCGAACCCGATCGGCGTCTGGCGATCAGGAGCGCGGTCGGTCGAGCCGAAAAGGGGGATCTGGTGTTGATCCTTGGCAAGGGTCACGAGACCGGACAAGAAGTGGAGGGAACCATCCACCCGTTCGACGACAGGGTGGTCGCCGCAGAGGAGCTTCGGGCTGCGATGGGGGAGGCGACGGCGTGACCGGGCCTCTCGATTGGACGCTTGCGGAGGTGGCAGCGGCCACGCATGGTGTCGTCGACGGCGACGCGTCGATGCGGATTCACTCGGTTTCTACCGACTCGCGTTCGGTCACCTCGGGCGCGCTGTTCGTCGCCATCAAGGGTGAGCACCACGACGGGCACGACTTCGTCGCCGGCGCCATCGCCGGCGGAGCGGTTGCCAGCGTCGTTGAACGAGGCTCGATCAGCGAGATGCTGCCGCGAGTCGAGGTGGAAAACACAGCCAATGCGCTCCGAGACCTGGCCGCGGCCCGCAGGAGCGAGCTGGATGCGCGGGTGGTCGCCGTCTCCGGCTCGACGGGAAAGACATCGACAAAGGACTTGCTTGCCGCGGCGCTTCCCGGGAGCTTCGCCTCGCCGCGGTCGTTCAACAACGAAGTCGGGGTACCGCTCACCGTGCTCTCCGCCGCCGACGACACCGAGACCCTCGTGCTCGAGGTCGGATCGCGCGGCCTCGGGCACATCCGTTGGCTTGCACCTGCCGTCCTCCCCGACGTAGCCATCATCACCAACCTCGGAGTTGTTCACCTCGAGACCTTCGGGACCAAAGATGCTCTGGCCGACGGCAAGTTCGAGCTCATCGAGTCGCTCGTGGAAGGGGGCGTGGCAGTGCTCCCTGACGATGAGCCTCGCCTGGTCCGTCCTCACCCTGGGCCAACGATCACATTCGGCCTCAACCCAAATGCTGGTGTTCATGTGTCGGACATCGCGGTCGACCAGCAGGGGAGACCCCACTTCGTGCTCCACGCCGACGGTGCCTCGGTAGCCGTAGAGCTTGCCATGGCTGGCGCGCACAATGCGGTCAATGCTGCCGCCGCTGCAGCTGCTGCGTTGGTCCTCGGCCTCGATCTGGAGACGATCGCCAACGGGTTCGCTACCGCCACCGCCGCACCGTGGCGGATGGAGGTTCACCAGGGCCGGATCACCGTCGTCAACGATGCCTACAACGCCAACCCCGACTCAATGGTTGCCGCCATGGAGACCGTCGCCGCCATGCCAGGACCCCGGATCGCTGTGCTCGGCGAGATGGCAGAACTCGGTCCGGTGACGGATGAAGAACACGAGCGCATCGGCCGAATCGCTGCCGATCTCGGGTTCGATGTCATCACCGTAGGCCGGGACCACGGTCTTTCCGAGGCCGCGGGCGGACGAAACGTTGCCCGACAGTCGGATGCGGCGGACATCGTGCTTGATGAAGCCAGGCCAGGTTCGGTGGTCCTGGTGAAGGCGTCCCGATCCGTCGGTCTGGAGCGACTAGCCGCCGAGCTGATAGAGGAGGCGCGACCGTGATCCAGCTGCTGATCGCCGCAACCGTCGCCTTCACCTTCACCCTCGCGGCGACGCCGGTCGCCATCCGCTTTCTCAGGGGGCGGAGCATCGGCCAGTTCATCCAGGAGGACGTTCAAGGCCACATGCACAAGAAGGGAACGCCAACCATGGGTGGCGTGGTCATCCTGCTCGGGGCCGTGCTCGGGTATGGCGCTGCCCACTTTCGACTGTTCAGCCTCGGCTCAGGCTTCGACCTCACCTTCCATCCGTTTGCACCCGAGGGCCTGCTCGCCGTGTTCGCATTTGTCGGCATGGGTTTCATCGGGTTCCTCGATGACTACGAGAAGCACGCGGCGAAACACAACCAGGGGCTCTCCAAGCGATGGAAGTTCCTTGGCCAGCTCGTCGTCGCCGGGATCTTTGCCTGGGGAGCTCAGATGTTCGGGGCATCCACCGAGCTGTCGTTCGTCCGGCCCCTTGGGATCGACATCGGTCCCGCGCTCTACTTCGTGCTGGTCCTGCTCATGCTCACGGCTGCAGCCAACGCGGTGAACCTGACCGACGGGCTCGACGGGCTCGTTGCCGGATCGAGCGCCCTGGTGTTCGGGGCGTACGTGTTGATCGCGTTCTGGCAGTTCCGCAACGTCGCCTTCTACGGGGTCGACCCGAACGGTGCACTCGATCTCGGCCGATTCGCCGCCGCACTGGTGGGTGCTGTGCTCGCCTTCCTGTGGTGGAACGCCGCCCCAGCGCAGATCTTTATGGGCGACACCGGATCCCAGGCCGTCGGAGGTGCGCTTGCCGCGCTGGCACTGCTCACCAACACCCAGCTGCTCCTCATCATCCTCGGTGGCCTGTACGTGATGGAGACCATGTCGGTCATCGGGCAGGTATTCGCCTTTCGCGTATTCGGGAAGCGAATCCTCCGTATGGCGCCGTTCCATCACCACTACGAGTTGAAAGGCTGGCCCGAAACCGTCGTCATCATTCGGCTGTGGATCATCGCTGGGATCCTGGTTGCCCTCGGCATCGGGATCTTCTACGCCGACTTCGTGGCGTCGACCGCCACGGGAGCGGGACTGTGAACATGCTCGTTATCGGCGCCGCGGTGAGCGGCAGGGCTGCGGCCCGCCTGGCGAGGGACCGCGGGCATACCGTTGGCATCTATGACCATTCCGAGACCGGGGCAGCCGGGCTGCGACGCGAAGGGTTCACGGTGGTGACCGGTGCCTGGGATCGGGCTCAGTTGCGCGGGGTTGACGCAGTTGTCACCTCGCCGGGCGTTCCGGAACATGCGCCACCGCTCGTTGACACCGCAGCAGCCGGCATCGTCGTGTGGAGCGAGCTCGAATTCGGAGCCGGACACCTGGAGGCGCCGTATGTGGCGGTGACGGGAACGAACGGGAAAACGACGGTGACGGCCATGACGACGGCGATGCTGACCGAGAGCGGCGTCGGCGCCGTAGCCGCAGGCAACATCGGGACCCCGGTGAGCAGCATCGTCGACGGTGATCACGAGGTCGTTGTCATCGAAGCCTCGAGCTTCCAGCTCCGATATATCGACACCTTCCATCCCGAGGTCGCCGCCATCCTCAATGTTGCCACCGATCACCTCGACTGGCACGGCACCGCCGCCGCCTACATGGAGGCCAAGGCGAGGATCTTCGAGAATATGAACGGTGCCGACCGCCTGGCTTACGATGTCGACGACGAGGGCTCAATAGCGCTGGCGGCTCGGGCCGCCGCCATCACCATTCCCGTCAGCGCAAGCGGGGTACCCGAAGGGGGTGCGGGTGCGAGTGGCTCCGAGCTCGTCTTCGGTGACCACCGATACCCGTTGCCAACCGACGACCCGTCGTACGTTGCCGACCTGGCGTTTGCTGTGGTAGTCGCCACGGAAGCCGGCGCCACCGAGGAGGGAATCCGACGATCCCTCGCTCGGTTCACCCCGGGGCCGCATCGTCGCCAGCTTGTCGGAACCATCGACGGTGTCATGTTTATCGATGACTCCAAGGCCACGAACCCGCACGCGGCCCGCGCCGCCGCAACGTCCTACGAGCGCGTGGTTTTGATCGCAGGCGGCCGCAACAAGGGGCTAGACCTTTCGGGAATCGTCGGACCGACGGTGCGTCACCTTGTTGCGTACGGCGAGGCCGCGGCCGATGTGGCCGCCGGCAGCGATGTCCCAATGACGATCGTCGTCGAGTTCGACGCCGCGGTCGACGCGGCGAGACGCGTGGCCGAGCCTGGCGATGTTGTGCTGTTGGCACCTGGTTGTGCCAGCTTCGATCAGTTCTCCGGGTACGAAGAGCGCGGCGACCGGTTCGCCGCCCTGGTTCTAGGGGAGGTGTCGAAATGACCTTCACGACGCGGCGATTCGACGAAGCTGGCTCGATGCTCGATACCAGCAACGCACCAGAGGAGCCGACACGGTCGCGCCGTCGGATCCGGGCGACCGCGGTCGCGGTTCGGGAACGGCGATCGATCCTGCTTGTGGTTCCGGTTGTGATGTTGCTGATCGTCGGGCTGGGGGCGATGCTGAGCGCATCCTCGGTGGTCTCGATCAGAGAAACCGGAGATGCCCTCTTCTATATCAAGCGTCAGGTCCTATGGGTCGGTCTTGGGCTCGCAGCCTTTGTCATCACGACCAGGGTTCCCTATCGCTTCTACGAACGCGTGGCGGTTCCGATCTACCTGCTGGGTGTCGCCGGCCTGGCGGCGACACTGTTCTTTGGGGACGTCAGGGGCGGGGCGCGGCGCTGGATCGAGGTCGGACCGATCACCCTCCAGCCATCGGAGTTCGCCAAGCTGGCGACCGTGATCGTCCTGGCGGCGATCCTGGCGAGAAAAGGCACCCTTCTACGGAACCTCGGCCACTTTACGGTACCTGTGGTGACCGTCGTTGGGTCGATATCGGTGCTTCTAGTCCTCCAACCGGACTTCGGCACCGCGTTGCTCGTCGCTGGCGCCGCCTTTTCCGTCATGATCGCCTCGACAGCGCCGATCGGCTATTTGGCAGGCGCTGCCACCCTGGGCGGCGTGCTCGCCGTGGGGGGTGCCCTCGCCATGGATTACCGGCGAGCGCGAATCACCGGCTTCCTCGACCCGTTCGCCGACCCGCTGGACACCGGTCACCAGGCTGTGCAGAGTCTGGTTGCGTTGGGCACGGGCAGCTGGTTCGGGGTCGGCCTCGGCGCCAGTCGCGCCAGATGGTCCTTCCTACCAAACGCCCACACCGACTTCATCTTTGCCATCATCGGCGAGGAGATCGGGTTTGCAGGCGCATCACTGGTACTCGTGTTGTTCGCCGCTTTTGGTTTCCTCGGGATCCGGATCGCACTGAAGGCACCCGACATGTTCGGCCGGCTGCTCGCGGTCGGTATCGTCGGCTGGTTGTCGCTGCAAGCTCTGGTCAACATCGGGGGTGTGGTCGGCGCGCTGCCGATCACCGGGGTTCCGCTGCCGTTCGTGTCATCGGGGGGCAACGCCATGCTGATCAACCTGGCCGCAGTCGGGATCCTGGTCAACATCGCCAGGGCCGGCACCACCCGATCATGACATTCGCCTTCGCCGCGGCTGGTACGGGAGGGCACCTCGTCCCTGCCATCGCCGTCGCCAGAGAGCTCGTGCGCCGTGGTGTCTCGGCCTCCGACATCGTGTTCTTCGGCGGGGAACGACTCGAGACCACAGCCGTCCCTGAAGCCGGATTCGATTTGGTCCGGCTCGACATACGCGGGTTGCGGCGGTCGCTCTCGCTGCGGAATGTGGGCCTGCCGTTGATGATCCGCCGAGCGGCACGGACGGTAAAAGACAACCTCAACGGCCGTGGGCGCGGTGTGCTCACCGCCTTTGGCGGCTATGTCACGATTCCCGCCGGCCTCGGTGCATCCTCAGCCGGTTATCCAATCGTGATACACGAGCAGAACGCGGTGCCTGGTCTCGCCAACCGTGTGGCGACGAGACGAGCCGCTCGGACCCTGGTTGCGTTCCCTGCGACAGTTCCCAGGCTGATCGGAGCTGAGCTGACGGGCAATCCGCTGGCCGAGCCCATTGCTGCGTACGATCCGAACCTCCGCAGCGACGCAATCGCCGGGTACCGACTGGACTCGAAACGGACCGTGCTCGGCGTGTTCGGCGGGAGCCAAGGCGCAGCAGCGCTCAACGAGCAGGTCGTCGGCTTCGCCAGCCGCATCGTTGACTCCGGGTACACCATTCTCCACGTGACCGGACCAGCCAACCACGATGCGGTCGCCGTCCGCGCCACCGACAATCCCCAATGGGTCACCGTCCCGTACGAAGGGCATATGGAGCGCTTCTATGCGGCATCGGATCTCGTGCTATCTAGGGCTGGCGCGCTGACGATCAGCGAGCTCACCGCTACCGGCACGCCGGCCGTCGTCGTCCCTCTTCCTGCGGGCAGGGGCTACCAGGGTGAGAACGCCAGCGAGATGGAGGCTGCCGGCGGGTGTGTGATCGTTGACCAGGACAAGGTCTCGGCTCTGCCCAACCTACTCGCCGAGCTGCTCGCGGACCGGGAGCGAAGGAACAGGATGGCGGTTGCAGCGGCAACGGTTGGGCGTCCAACCGCAACGGCCACCGTTACCGATATCGTACTCGAGGTGGCCAATGCTTGACCCAGCATCGTTCGACCTCGTTGCGCAGCGGCGCATCCACATCATCGGTGCGGGAGGCGCCGGCATGTCGGGCCTGGCAAAGTTCCTATCCCAGCTCGGCCATCGGGTCACGGGCTCGGACCTCAAGCCGAGCAGCCTGCTCGACGGACTGACCGACAGCGGGGTCGAGACGTGGGTCGGTCATCGACCGGAGCGTCTTGGCGATATCGAGCTCGTGGTTGCATCGACCGCCGTCCCCGAAAACGACCCCGAGCTGAGAGCAGCTATCGACGCAGGATTGACGGTGTGGCGGAGACCGGCTCTGCTCGACGCGCTGACGGCGGCAATTCCAACGGTCGGCATTGCCGGCACCCATGGCAAGACCACAAGCAGCGCGTTGGCCGTTTCTGCGGTTCGGGCGTGCGGGCGGGACCCGTCGTTCGTGGTTGGCGGCGAGATCACCGCCCTGAACACCGGGGCCCATCTCGGCGACCGGGACCTCTTCGTGCTCGAAGCCGACGAGGCTTTCGGCACCTTCCGTCATCTTCATCTATCAGGAATGCTCGTCACCAACATCGAAGCGGACCACCTCGACCACTACGAGACCGTCTCCGCCCTCGAGGAGGCCTTTGCCCAGGTTGCAGCCGCGACCGATGGGCCCGTGCTCGGGTGCATAGACGATCCCGGTGTCAAACGGCTGGCCGAGCGAACCGAGGTCATCGGTTACGGGACGGGCGAGGAGGCGACGTGGCGCGTGACCGATCTCACCACGACCGCCGCCGGGGTGTCATTCCGCCTGGAAGGACCGCATGGTGCTGTGGATGTCACCGTGCCCCAACCGGGCACCCACATCGCCAGGAACGCGGCAGGTGTTGTCGCCCTGTTCAGCGAGCTCGGGCTCGACCGCGACTGCCTCGCCGCCGGGCTTGCATCCTTCGGAGGTGTTCGGCGCCGATTCGAGGTCAAGGCGCGGCGCGGAGGAGTCGCGATTCTCGAGGACTATGCACATCATCCAACCGAGGTCGAGGTCACCATCGCTGCCGCACGCAAAGGGACCGAGGGCCGACTCTGGGTGGTGTTTCAGCCGCACCGATATACAAGGACCGCCGACCTTGCACCGGGTTTCGGTGCCCCGCTCGCCGCGGCCGATCGGATCATCGTCACCGACGTGTACGGCGCCGGTGAGCGCCCGCAACCGGGCGTGTCCGGTCGTATCGTTGCCGAGGCGGTTGCGGCAGCCGGTGGGAGCGTTGAGTACGTGCCCCTGCTCCATGACGTTCCGGGGGTGCTTCGCGGAAGGGTGGAGAGTGGTGACACGGTCGTGCTGATGGGAGCAGGCGATGTCGCTTCGATTTGGCCGTTGCTGGCAAAGGGCGAGGGGGATCGAGCGTGATCAAGACCCGCCACGCCTCGATGCAACGCGACGTCGACCTGGCACCGCTCACGTCCTACAAGCTCGGCGGCGTCGCGGCGTGGTTCGCCGATGTCGAGGATGAGGACACGCTGCGTGCTGTTCTGCGGTCGGCCGGCGACGTCGAACTCCTCGTGCTTGGACGAGGAAGCAACCTGGTGGTTTCGGACCATGGCTTTCCTGGACTGGTGATCCGGCTGGTAGGGGCGTTTCTGCAGGCGGCCCTCAACGAGGACGGGTCGCTGGCCGCAGGCGCGGGCATGCCGCTGCCGCGACTGGCTCGATTTGCCGCAGCACACGATCGTGGTGGGCTCGAGTTCTTTGTTGGTATCCCGGGCTCGGTCGGGGGAGCGGTCAGGATGAATGCAGGCGGTCACGGGTCGGACACCGCTACCTGGTTGCTCGACGCTACCATTCTCAATCGGTTGACGCTGAACGAGCGAAGCGATGGGCCGGCCGACCTCGATCTGGCGTACCGATACTCCAACCTCGACGATGCCGATCTTGTGGTGGCTGCGCGCTTTCGAACCGTCGAGCAGTCCCGAGCCAGGGGCGAGGAGATCCTGCGCGACGTGACCCGCTGGCGCAAGCAGCATCAGCCGGGGGGGACGCTCAACGCCGGCTCGGTGTTCAAGAACCCACGGGGAGACGCCGCAGGGCGAATCATCGATGCTCTCGGTCTCAAGGGCTACCGTCGTGGCGGCGTCGCCGTATCCGACGTGCATGCCAATTTTTTCGTATCCAACGAAGGAGCGAGGGCCCAGGACGTCTGGGATCTGGTGTGGGCGATCAGGCGTCGCGTTGGTGACGAGACCGGGGTTTGGTTGGAGCCGGAGCTGCGGTTCGTCGGTCGATTCGAAGGTGACGAGGGGCCGGAGGTTCGCTGATGAAGACAATGGACCGACGCATCGCACAGCGCCGCCATCGAGTCACCGAGGAGCGGGCTCGTACCAGGCTTCGGCTTGTGATCGGCCTGGTAGCGCTGGTCGCGATGGCGGCGGCCGGGTTCGCTCTGGTGCGATCCCCGCTGCTCTCCGTCAACAGGGTCACCGTCACCGGTGATGAGCACTCAGATCCCGCTGCCGTTCTTGCCCGCCTCGATGTCGTCCTGGGCATGCCGACTGTTTCCGTCGACGCCGGCGCTATTGAGGCGGCACTACGCGCCGATCCGTGGGTCGCAGACGCGCGGGTGGTGGTCAGCTGGCCTGGCAGTGTCGATGTCGAGGTTACCGAGCAGGTTCCGGTGGCCGCAGTCACCACAGCTGGCGGTTACGCGCATGTCACCACTACTGGTGCTGTTGTCGAGATGCTCGATAGCCCGATCGGGATGGCCCTGATTGCCCTCAATGTGCCCGAAACCATCCGCCCCGGCACAACCATCTCGACGACGGCGACACTGGGGGCCCTCGAGTTCATCGACTGGCTGCCGGGCGACATCGCACGGGTGACTGTCGTTTCCGTCGATGAGGGAGGGCAGCTGACGGCAACCATCGATGATTTGACGGTTCGACTGGGCCGAGCCAGAGAGATGCAGTTCAAGGCGGTCGCGCTTGCTGCCTTGATCGAACACGGCCTGGCCCCCGGCAGCTATGTCGATATCACTGCCCCGCGACGGCCGGCAGTGGCCAACCCTCAACCTGAGGTCGAGGATGAGGGAGAGACACCACCAGAGGTTCCACCCACGGACTAACCTTTGGTATGCGGCCTGGAGGTTCCGATGAATGAGATGAATTACACCCCGCATTCCTACCTCGCAGTGATCAAGGTGGTCGGCGTCGGCGGCGGCGGCGTCAATGCCGTCAACCGCATGATCGAGGCCGGCGTCGGTGGAGTCGAGTTCATCGCCGTCAACACCGACGCCCAGGCATTGCTGATGTCGGATGCGGATCTCAAACTCGATATCGGGCGCGACACGACGAAGGGGCTCGGAGCAGGAGCCGATCCCGAGATCGGGAGGATGGCGGCGGAGGATCATCGCAGCGAGATCGAGGATGCCCTCGCCGGAGCCGACATGGTTTTCATCACAGCGGGTGAGGGCGGCGGGACCGGAACCGGAGCGGCGCCCATCGTCGCCGAGATCGCCAAGGCAGCTGGCGCGCTGACCGTGGGCGTTGTGACCCGACCATTCGGATTCGAAGGTCGCCGGCGTTCGGTCGCAGCAGAGCAGGGCATCCAGGAGCTGAAGAACGCCGTGGACACGCTGATCATCGTGCCCAACGAGCGACTGCTCGAAATAACCGATGACAACACCCCGGTCAACGACGCCTTCAAGATGGCGGACGAGGTACTCACCAACGGAGTACGCGGGATCTCCGATCTCATCACTACCCCCGGCCTCATCAACGTCGACTTCGCAGACGTCAGGTCGGTGATGGCCGACGCCGGCTCAGCCGTGATGGGAATAGGGGAGTCGACCGGCGAGAACCGAGCGGTTCAGGCCGCGGAGAAGGCGATTTCGAGTTCGCTACTCGAGTCGTCGATGGACGGCGCTCGCGGCACGCTGCTCGCCGTCGCCGGACCGAGGGAAATGACGCTGCACGAGGTGAGCACGGCGGCTTCGATCGTGGCCGATCACTCCGACGGGGATGCCAACATCATCTTCGGCGCAGTCATCGACGACACCCTCGGCGACGCCATGCGGGTGACCGTCATCGCTGCGGGGTTCGATCGAGGCCCCAGACCTTCTCCATTCTCCTTCGGTTCGACGTCCTCGCCAACGGAGGGTCTTGGACTCGGCGATACCGACGATGAGCCAGGAGGGACCGACGATATGGAGATCCCGGGCTTCGTCCAGGGATGATCCAACCGCCCGGGTTCCGCGGCGCCATCTTCGGAGAGGCAGCAGACGGGGACCCGCGCACAAATCCTGCCGTCCGCTCTCACTTTTCTGGACGGTCTGGTGCTCCGGATCGCTGGTCGTGGCTGAACCAGGTGCACGGCAGCACCGTTCTTGCCGTCGATCAGCCTGGGGGCGCGGGAGACGGCGACGGTCTGGCGACCGGTTCGGCCGGCCTGGGGGTTGCCGTGGCGACAGCCGACTGCGTCCCTGTGATCATCGAAGGCGCCCGAACCACCGTTGTGGTCCACGCCGGATGGCGCGGCATGGCCGCAGGCGTGGTCGATGCCGGCGTCGCTGCGGTCCGCATCGTTGGCGATACCCCGCTGAGAGCGGCGATCGGCCCGGCGATAGGGCCTTGCTGCTACGAGGTCGGGACCGAGGTGCTGGCCCTCCTCGACCCATTCGTTGCAACAACGACATGGGGTACAAGCAGCGTGGACCTGTGGTCGGCTGCCGAGGCGCAACTCGGATCCCTGGAGGTATGGCGGGCCAATGTCTGCACCTTCACCGATGCTCGATTCCTCTCGCACCGTCGTGACGGGACCAAGGAACGGCAGGTATCAGTCGCATGGCTGTCCGCGAGCTGACGGAGGTCCGGCGCCGGATCGCGAGTGCTGTCCAGCGCGCCGGCCGCCAGCCCTCCGATGTGACGCTCGTCGTGGTGTCGAAAGGCCGTAGCGACAGCGAGGTGCAACAGCTGTACGACAATGGCCTTCGCCTGTTCGCCGAGAACCGCGCCGAAGCACTGGCGTCGCGGCTCGGTGGCCGGCTTCCGGTTGACATCACCTGGCACTTCGTCGGTAGTGTGCAAAGACGCAAGGTCAAGGTGATCGGACCGAGCGTGGAGCTGCTGCACTCGATGGATCGAGCCCGTCTCGAGGAACCGTGGGCGCAGCTGCCGGATCCACCGCCGGTGTTGCTACAGGTCAACATTGCCGCCGAACCACAGAAGCATGGGTATCCGCCTGCCCAAGTGATGGAGGCGGCGCAGCGCCTGGTCGATCTCGGTGTGCCGGTACGCGGCCTGATGATTCTCCCCCCAGCGCCAGGGATGGCAGAGGATTCGCGATCGTGGTTCACCGAGCTCGCCGCTATCGGCGCCAGACTGCGCGCACGGCACCCAGCCGCCGTCGAGCTCTCGATGGGTATGTCGGACGACTTCGAAGTCGCGATCGAGTGCGGTGCAACGATTATTCGCCTGGGACGGGCTATCTTTGGCACAGGCGAGCCCGATATCGGAGCTCGCTGAGTGGAGGACTGAACATGGCTACGTTCTGGCAGAAAACCCTGTTCTACCTTGGTCTCGTCGACGACGAAGGTGGATACCCGGGCTTGGGCGGCGATGAGCGAGCCTCTGCAACGGCGGTGGCGACCGATCCTGACGCGACCGGAACCGTCACCGCCCGGCCCCCCGGCACCGTCGCCGGTCGCCGCGTCGATCCGCCAGACTCATCCCGGCGTACATCGACCTGGAAGCACACGGAAGCGGGCGTGTACGTGCAACCGGACCCCGGGTCATCATCGGTTCCGGAGGAGCTGTTACCAACAACTCCGGAAACCGAGGTAATCATGGCGCGCAATTTCTCAGACGCCCAACGGCTTGCCGACGGCATTGGCAGCGGGCGCGCCATCGTGCTCGACCTTCGCAGCACCGAACCCGAGATGGTGCGACGCCTTGTCGACTTCACCTCAGGGCTGACCTATGCGTTGAACGGTAGGATGGCAAAGACCGCCCAAGGCGTGATCCTGGTTTCGCCGGCAGGGGTCACGGTCGGGGTCGACGAGCTCGACCGCCTGGCGGCGGCTGGCCTGTACAGCCCGGACTGATCGATGGACCTTCTCGTCGATCTCGTCTGTTTCGCACTCAACATCGCATTCTGGGCCATCATCGTCTGGATCGTCCTGAGCTATGTGGCGTCGTACGGCCGCCTGTCCTTCGACCACCCGGTGCGCAGGTTCTACGACTTCATGTCCCGGCTCATCGAACCGGTGCTGCGTCCGATCAGGAACCTCATCCCGCCGCTGCGCATCGGGGGAGCCGCACTCGACCTTTCCCCGCTGGTGCTGATCATCGGGATCCAGGTGATTCGCTTTGTCATCTGTTGAGAAGCGCCTCGATGCCGAGATGAACGTCGTTGCCGTCGATGTCGACGAGCACCGCATCGGGTGATCCCTCGTCGAGCGACTCGGCCAGCACCTCGCCTGCGATGAGGGCGGAGTGGACGCCAAATGCGTCCCGGATCATCTCATCGTCTGCCGACCAAACCACGGCGATGTGGTCGGTGACATCGAGACCGAGGTCGCGGCGTATGCGCTGGATGCGGTTGACGATCTCTCGGGCGACGCCTTCGAGTCGAAGGTCGTCGGTGACGGTCGTGTCGAGCGCCACCGTGATCGGTCCAGACGATGCCACCACCGTCCCGGGATGCGGGGTCCTGGACACCACCAAGTCTTCTGCGTTTATCTCGTCGCCGCCGACGGTCAGCGCGTCGCCGTCGAGCATCGCGGCAACTGTGTCGTGATCGAGAGCGGCGATGACGGCTGCGATCTCCTTGGTAGATTCTCCGAAGCGGGGCCCAATCCGCTTGAAATCCGCCTTCGCCGATAGCTCGACCACATCGGATTCGTCCGCGATCACCTCCACCTCGCGCACGTTGAGCTCCTCTTCGATCAAGCGGCTATGGGCAGCGATGCTTTGCCGTATTTTGAGATCACGGGTAATCACGGTGGCCGCTTTCAGCGGCTGGCGCACGCGAAGACCGTCACGTTTTCGCAGGCCGAGTCCCAGGGTGACCACAGTTCGCACGTAGGCCATGGCCGTCTCCAGAGCCGGATCGATGACGGCCCGGTCGGCGGTCGGATAGTCGACATGATGAATACTCGGGGGCGCGCTCTCGTCGATCGCGGTGACCAGACCCTGATGGATCTCCTCGGTGATGAAGGGAAGAACCGGAGCCGCCACCGTGGCGAAGGTGGTCAGCACCTCGTACAGCGTGGCGAAGGCGGCGAGCTTGTCGGTGTCGTCACCAGCGACGCGGTGCGCCCAGAACCGGCGCCTCGACCGCCTGATGTACCAGTTGGTGAGGAAATCCACGAAACCGATGATCGGCGGAATCACAGCGAACAACCGGTACGACTCCATCTCCCGGTTGACATCGGCGATCAGGCTCTGCAGCACGGAGAGGATCCACCGATCGATCTCGGGTCGGTCGGTGATGGCGGGTGCGGCGGCGAGGTCCTCAGCCGATATCCGGTCGGCCTCTGCATAGGTGGTGAAGAACGAGTACGCGTTCCACAGAGGGAGCAGGACGGTCCTTACCACCTCCCTGACGCCATCGTCCCTGAACCGCAACGGGTCCGCCCGCAACACCGGCGAGTTGATGAGGTAGGCGCGCATGGCGTCTGCTCCGTACGCGTTGAGGATGTCCGACGGATCGGAGAAGTTCCCTGCGCTCTTGGACATCTTGCGTCCGTCCTCCGCGAGCAGCAACCCGGTCACGATGCAGTGCTGGAACGGAGCCACGTCGAAGATCCCGGTCGACAGGACAAGCAGCGTGTAGAACCAGCCGCGGGTCTGGTCGAGGCCCTCGGCGATGAAGTCCGCGGGGAACCCAGACTCGAACCGCTCGGCGTTCTCGAACGGGTAGTGGATCTGGGCGAAAGGCATTGAGCCTGAGTCGAACCACGTGTCCAAGACCTCTGGCACCCTTCGCATTGTTCCCGCACAGGTAGCGCACCGCCAAGTGATCGGATCGAGGTTGTCCTTGTGAAGGTCGTCAGGTCGCGTCCTTGCGAGGGCTTCCAGTTCGTCGATCGAACCGACACATACCTGTTCGTCACAGCCGTCGCACTCCCAGACCGGAATCGTGGTTCCCCAGAAGCGGTTGCGCGAGATCGCCCAATCTCTGGCGTCCTCGAGCCAGTTTCCAAACCGGGCAGTCCCCACGTAGTCGGGAACCCAATGGATCCCATTGTTGTGTGCCACCATCCGATCCTTGAGGCGCTCCACCGCCACGTACCAACTCGGGATGGCCTTGTAGATCAAGGGAGTATCGGTGCGCCAACAGAACGGGTAGGGGTGGGTGATCCTGGTGGAACGGACGATGCGGCCTCGCTCCGCAAGCAGATCGAGAAGGATCGGGTCGGCGTCCTTGACGTACTTGCCCGCAACCTCGGGGACCTCGTCTGTGAACTTCGCCACAGCATCGACCGGGTCGACGAAGGCGTCGATGCCGTTGGCCTGGAACGCGACGAAATCGGTTTCCCCATAGGCAGGCGCAAGATGGACGAGACCGGTGCCGTCTTCGGTCGTGACCTCCTCCATGGCGATGACCCGGAAGGCTCCCTTTTCTCGTTGGACCTCGAAGTGCGAAAACGGCGGCTCGTAGGAGACGCCGAGCAGGTCGGCACCCTTCCCGATGCCGACGATCTCGTGATCCTCGTCTGGCCAGATTGCGTCGACCCGTTGCCGCGCCACCCAGGAGCGGGAGTCACCATGTGCCACCCTGACATAGTCGATCGAATAGCCAACGGCGACAGCCAGATTCCCCGGCAAGGTCCACGGGGTCGTGGTCCATACCAGCAGTTCGTCCCCGGCATCCACCACGTCGTTGCCGTCGAGAACCCGGAGCCGCAGGGTCACCGACGGGTCGTCGACGTCTCGATATCCGCCGAGGCTCACCTCGAAGTTCGACAACGGTGTCGCCGCACCCCACGAGTACGGGACCACCTTGAATGTCTTGTACACGAGATCCTTATCCCACAACCGCTTGAAGCCCCACCACACCGACTCCATGTACGCCGTGTCCATTGTCTTGTAGTCATCGTCGAAGTCGACCCATCGTCCGATGCGGCGGGTGATGTCGTACCAGTCGGTTGTGATGTCGGAGACGAGATCGCGAGCCGCCTGGTTGAAGCGGTCAACGCCCAGTTCCTCGATCTCGCGAGGGCTGCTCACCCCGAGGCGCTTCTGCACCTCCATCTCTACTGGGAGACCGTGCGTGTCCCAGCCAAACCGTCGCTCCACGCGGTGTCCGCGCATGGTCCAGTACCGCGGGACGATGTCCTTGACCACGCCTTGCAGAATGTGCCCGTAGTGGGGGCTGCCGGTTGCGAAGGGGGGGCCGTCGTAGAACGTGTACTCGGACTCCGCCGGACGCATCTCGACCGAGGTGGCGAAGGCGTCGATCCGATCCCAGAAGGCAAGGATCCGGGTATCGACCGCGCGTAAATCGACGGCCGGGTCGACCCTGACGAAGGTCGGGGCGGTATAGCTGTCGGTCACGGATCCTCCCGGTCTCATGCGCCGGGACGAGGTGGCCCCGCGGTACCACCCGGCTTGCCGGCTGAAGCCGGCCGCTCTGCCGAGAGCGAGCACGCTCTCGTTCTCCGATTTCGGCGGAGCGCCGTCGAGATCTACCCCCGGCCGATCCGGGGGATCTGCTCGCCGCTCGGGGGTGATGTCCCTCACCGCCTGCGGTACCGACCTCTCACCGTCGTCGGTTCGCTGCAACCGCAGGTTCGCTCGAGGGCGCGTCCCCGTCTGTGCGTTACCGAGAGGATACCCGTTTCCTGCTGCGCCGGCAGCGTCAGCCCAGAGGCTCCGCAAAATGTTGCGCGATTCGGTCCGTCGGCGACACCGTTTGCGGAGCCGTGGCCCGAGCGGCCCGCCGCGAAGCGGCAAGAGCGGGAAAATGGGACCACTTTCCTCGAAACGACCGGTCACCCACCGATTGCGCGCTCTTGGTGCTGCAACGGGTAGCGTCCGACGATGAGTTGGATCGAACACCATCCAGGGGGATCCCTGGTGACGGTATGGGCGGTTCCCCGGGCCTCGCGCACCGAGATCGTCGGTCTTCACGATGGTGCGCTGCGTGTCTGTCTCGCCGCTCCGCCCGAAGCCGGGAAAGCCAACAGGGAGCTAGAAACCATCCTCAAGACGACATCGGGCGCAGCAGCCGTCGAACTCCTCTCCGGCAGCACGAGCCGCAAGAAAACCCTGGTGTTGCGAGGCGTCGACCCGGTGGACGCTCGCAGACTGCTCAACGCAGGAGGCGCATGATGTCCCACAACCGATGCTATATTCCCGGCCGCGAATTGGAGGCCCGGTGGTCAGGAAATTGGCGCAATCCACACTCGATCGCTTCGGCGAGAAGCTCCAGTCCGAGCGAGAACGGCTCGAAGAGCTCATCGAAGAGGTCGAGCGGCAGCGAGAGGTTGGCAGGCTTGCCGAGTCTGCGTCGGAGCACAGTGCGGATCCTGGGAACGCCGACGGCGGTTCACTCGCTTTCGAGATGGAGATGGACATCTCAGTGGAGCAGAACGCAAGAGAGCTTCTGGAGAAGGTCATTCATGCGCAAGACCGCATGGAGAAGGGTATGTACGGCATATGCGAAGTGACGGGGAAGGCGATTCCGCTGGCGAGGCTGGAAGCCCTCCCGTACGCGACGACGACGGTGGAGGCCGCAAGCCGGGCTTGAACCTCCGGGTGCTGGCTCTGATCGTCGCAGCCATCGTGTTCGTCGCCGATCAGCTGACCAAGGCGTGGGCGGTGAATGCGCTTGCCGACGACCCCATCGTCCTCATCGAGGGTTTCCTGCGGTTCCGTCTCACTCACAACACCGGTGCGGCCTTCTCGACCTTCGCCAGGAGCGGCCCTTTGCTCGGCCTGGTCGTTATCGGGGTCGTCGTCTTCATCCTGTTCGCCCTTCGTGATACCGCACATCGCGGTGAGGCGATAGGACTGGGGCTGCTACTCGGCGGCGCCCTTGGCAACCTCAGCGATCGGCTGTTTCGCGGGGAGGGGATCATCGACGGCGCTGTCGTTGACTTCATCGACCTGTGGTTCATCCCAACCTTCAACGTTGCCGACAGCGCGGTCACCATCGGCGTGGTCGTGCTCCTGATTTCGTCACTGTTTCGCCGATGACCGCTGCGGTCCCCGAAGAGCTCGACGGGAGCCGAGCCGACCGGGCGATCGCGGCCATGTGGGACGTCAGTCGAGCTCAGGCCAGAAAGACAATTGATGCCGGCAACGCCGAGCGCGGCGGTGTGGCCCTCCGTCCGTCCGATCGAGTTGCGGTCGGCGATGAGCTTGCCGTGGCAATCGAGGTGAATCGAGTGACGGTTGAGGCGGAGGACATTGCCTTCGGCGTCGCCTACGAGGACGACGATGTGATTGTCGTGGACAAGCCAGCGGGGCTCGTTGTGCATCCCGGGGCGGGTCACAGCAGCGGCACTCTCGCCAACGGCCTGCTGGCACGATTCGACGCCGCCGGTGAGCTCGGCCGGGATCGACGATGGGGGATCGTTCACCGGCTCGACCGCGATACCTCGGGCCTGCTCATCGTCGCCAAGACCCCAGGGGCCCAGGCGACCCTTCAGGACGCGCTTCGTGCGAGAAAGATCAGCAGGCGTTATCTGACACTGGTTGTTGGGCAGTTCGACTCCGCCACCGGCACCATCGAGGCACCGATCGGAAGGGATCCGACCAACCCGACGCGTATGGCGGTGACCAGCGCCGGCCGTCCCGCTCGCACCCACTACCGGGTAAGTGCGGCCTGGGACGACCAGGAGGTCAGCCTGCTGGCGGTGGAGCTGGAAACCGGCCGCACCCACCAAATTCGGGTGCACCTGCAAGCGATCGACCACCCGGTCGTAGGAGACCGCGTCTATGGTCCTCGCCGCCCCGTCTCCGGTGATCCCGGTCGCACCTGGCTCCACGCCGTTGGGCTCGAGTTTGCCCATCCTTCGCGGTCGACGAGTGTGGTCGTCGAGGCATCGGTTCCCGAGGACCTCGCCAGGTCGCTCGAGCAACTCGGTCCGCCGAACCGGGGTGTCATCCCTGGCTAAAATCGATCGTTGGGAGGCCACGATGTCCGTCCACTACGACCGCTTGTCGTACCTCGACAACTCATATCTCGCGCTCGAGTCGCGCTCGACTCACTTTCACGTTGGCGCGGTGACGATCTTCGAAGCCGGTTCGTTTGCGACCGGCGACGGGGGTATCGACGTCAAGCTGGTGCGGGATTTTGTGGCGTCCAAGCTGCACGTCGTCCCTCGCTACCGGCAACGGTTGGCATGGGTGCCGATCGAACGTCATCCGGTGTGGGTCGACGACGAGTTCTTCAACATAGAGCACCACATCAGGCACATCGCGCTCCCACGACCGGGATCGGAGGAGGAGCTCAAACGGATCGCCGGCCGGCTCATGTCCCAGCCGCTCGATCGGTCCAAGGCGCTGTGGGAGATGATCGTCGTCGAGGGCCTGGAAGGTGGTCGTTTTGCCCTGGTGACCAAGATCCACCACTCCATGATCGACGGGATTGCCGGCGTGGACTTGATGGCGATGCTGATGGGCCTGGAACCGACCACTGAGATCGTTGCAGGCTCACCCTACGAGCCGCGGGGGGTTCCAAACGGGACGGAGCTGGCGGTGCGGGAGACGACAAGGAGGATCTCGGGACTGATGGAGTCGTTGCTCGAAGTCGGCAGCCTCGTCGAGAACGCCTCCGAGATCCGAGACAACCTGTTCCGCAGGCTGAAGGCGGTGAGCGCCTCCCTTTCCAGCGGTTGGCTGACGCCGACCGGAGGGACCGCAATCAACGGGCAGATCAGCCCGGACCGGCGGATCGATTGGCTCAGCACACCGCTCGCCGATGTAAAGGAGGTCAAGAACCTCCTCGGCGGCACAGTGAACGACGTGATCCTCACCACTGTGGCGGGAGGAGTCCGCCGTTTTCTGATGGAACAGCGGGGCGTGGATGACGACGCGCTCTCCCAGACTGAGTTCAGAGTGATGGCGCCGGTGAGCGTCCGCAGCCCGCGGAATCGCGGAACCCTGGGCAACCAGGTGGCGATGTGGCTGGTAAACCTGCCCATCGGAGAATCGGACCCGGTGACACGACACGCCACCGTGGTCGAGGAGACCCGCATGCTGAAGAAGTCGAATCAAGCCCTTGGTGCCTCGACGCTGGTGCGGCTCTCAGCCGGGGCCCCGGCAACCCTGGTGGCACTCGGCGCTCGCCTGGCGGCAAACGCCAGACCCTTCAACATGACGGTGACAAACGTTCCCGGCCCCCAGTTTCCCCTCTATCTCCTGGACGCCAAGGTGCAGAGCACCTATCCGCTGGTACCGCTGTGGCAGAGCCACGGCGTCGGGGTGGCGTTGTTCAGCTACGCCGGTTCGGTGGACTGGGGCCTCAACGGCGACTTCGGGTTGATGTACGACCTCGACAAGTTCGGCGCCGCCCTGGAAGAAGCGTTCCGCGAGCTGCTAAAGACAGCACGCGAGAGGCTCTGAGCCGCAGGTTTATCGCCAGGGGAGTCGATCTAGGAACTATCGGCGGTGCCGCCAGGGCGGGTCGGGGCCTGCCCGCGGTCGAATCAGTCGACGCCGTTGCCGTGGGCTGTCGAGGGCGATGCGGAATCCTTGGCCGTGGATGGCGACGTGGTGGTGGTACCAACACAGCGTGGTGAGGTTGTCGGGGTCGTGGGTGCCGCCGTGGCGATGTTCTCGAATATGGTGAGGTTGCAGCCGGTAGCGGCTCTGACAGGCGTCGATGGTGCAGCAACGGTCACGCCAGGCCACGAAGCGGCGAACCGCCGGTGGGATGGCCCTGGCGGCGTCTGAGGTGACGACGGGTCGTCCGTCGGCGAGTCCGATGAGTTGCACCGACCCGGTACACAGCAAGGTTTCGAGTGTGTTGGGTCCGACCCGCGGTCCATATTCGATCTCGGCCCCGGTCTCACCGCCGCTGGTGTTGGCGGCGTCGAGGTCGACGAACACTGCTACGGAAGGCCCTGCCAATCCGCCGGCATCAGCGTTTCCATTGCGATCGAGGGAGTCTTGTGCCATGGCGACCAGGGCGTCGGCTTGGCGTTGTGCCCTCGTGAACTCGTCACCCCCGAGGAGTTGGCGAAACTCGTCGGCACGGTTCTGGAGCGCTTTGGCGAAGGTGCGGCCCTCGAGGCCCGGGAGTTGCCCTAAGACTCTCCACGTCGATTCATCGAGCGTTGGCTGCGCCATACAGAACCGCTCTGCAAACGCCCGCCGCTCGTTGCGATGAGTCATCCGACGCTGTCGCGCACTGAGCCGGGCCACATCATGCAGGTCGAGCAAAGCCGAAGACTGATCGCAGAGCTGCGCCCGAGGTCGCGAAATGCTGTCTGCGGCCGCTCGCTTGTGTGGTCCCGGCGTGGTTGAATGCCACTGATGTAGTTCCGGCCAGCCGAGGAAGCCGTTGCCCCGCGAAGGGTTCGCCCACTTACACGTTCACTCTGAGTTTTCCATGCTCGACGGAGCGGCGCGGGTCAACGACATGGTCGCCGCCGCCGCCGCCGACGATCAGCCGGCGATCGCCATCACCGACCACGGGGTCTTATACGGGGTCATCGACTTCTACAAAGCAGCCACCGAGGTCGGGATCAAGCCGATCATCGGCATGGAGGCGTATCTCACGCCTGGGTCCCGGTTCGACCGACCACCACGACGGGAAGACGTTCGCTACCACATGACCCTGCTCGCGGTGAACCAAACCGGGTATCACAACCTCATCCAGCTGTCGTCTCGCGCCTATCTCGAGGGGTTCTACTACAAGCCTCGCATGGACGCCGAGCTCCTTGCAGAGCACAGCGAGGGGATCGTGGCAACAACCGGATGCCTCGGCGGCCATGTGCCTCAGTTGCTCGCTCCCGAGGGGTCCAGCGAGGAGGGCAACGTTGGTCAGGTCCGCGACTACTCGGGTGCGGTGGCCGCGGCGGCCCGGTATCAGGACATCTTCGGCAAGGACAACTTCTTCGTGGAGGTCCAGGACCACGGGCTCGCCGCCCAGAAACGGATCATGGACGATCTGCTCCAGGTGGCAACGGACATCGGCGCCCCGCTGCTCGCCGCCAACGACAGCCACTACACCTACGCCGCAGAGGCCGACACCCACGATGTGCTGCTCTGCATTCAGACGGGCGCTAACAAGAGTGATGAAAAACGGTTCCGGTTCGACTCTCAGGAGTTCTACCTCAAGTCTGCGAAACAAATGCAGGAGCTATTCCCAGACGACCGGTACCCGAATGCAACTGCCAACACCCTCCTGATCGCAGAACGCGCCGACCTCACCATCGAGTTCGGCAATTTCCTCCTCCCCCAGTTTCCAGTACCGGAGGGGGCCAGCGAGGCGGAGTACCTGCATCAGCGAGTGATGGAGGGGGCAAGGAATCGGTACGGGACGCTGGGGCCGGACGTCGTCAACCGTATCGACTACGAGCTTGGTGTGATCACCGATATGGGTTTCGCTGCCTATTTCCTCATCGTCTGGGATCTGATGCGACACGCCCGCGAGCGCGGCATCAGGCGAGGGCCCGGCAGGGGCAGCGCCGCCGGCTCGATCGTCTCGTACTGTCTCGACATCACCGATCTCGACCCGATCGAGTTCGGTTTGCTCTTCGAGCGGTTCCTCAATCCGGGGCGTCGCGAGATGCCCGACATCGACATGGACTTCGACGAGCGGTACCGCAGCGAGATGATCCGATACTGCGCAGGGAAATACGGGTCGGACCACGTCGCCCAGATCATCACCTTCTCTACGATCAAGGGGAAGCAGGCCATCCGGGACGCTGCCAGGGTGCTCGGCTATCCATACGGGGTGGGGGACCGAACCGCGAAGCTGATGCCCCCGTCGATTCTCGGCAAGGACGCAACCCTTGCCCAGGCGCTCGACGAACCGGGTCCCTATGCCGATCAGATGGTGCGCGATCACTACACGAGCGCTGCCGGGCTCAGAGAGCTCTATGACGCCGACTCGCAGGTCAAGGAGGTTGTCGACGCCGCGCGAGGCCTCGAGGGCCTTCGCCGCCAGGACTCGATCCACGCTGCGGCGGTAGTGATTTCTCCGCGGCCGCTCACCGAGGTCGTACCCATCCAGCGCAAGGGCGACGACGCCGAGGTCGTCACCCAGTATGAGATGCACGGCGTCGAGGCGCTTGGCTTGCTGAAGATGGACTTCCTTGGGCTCCGGAACCTCACCACCATCGAACGCACCCTCGATTTGATCGACCGGAACGCCGGGTCCAAACCCGATATCGACAATCTGTCGCTCGACGACTCTGCGGTATACGACATGCTCAAGAGCGGCGACTCGGTTGGCGTCTTCCAGTTCGAGGGTGGGCCGATGCGGGCATTGATGCGCAACCTCGAGCCCGATCGGTTCGAACACCTCGTCGCCCTCAACGCCCTATATCGCCCTGGACCGCTCGGCGCAGGGATGCATCTCGAATACGCGAACAGAAAGAACGGGAAGGCGGAGATCAGCTACCTCCATGATGACCTCGAGGAGATCCTCGGTGACACCTTCGGGGTCGTGGTGTTCCAGGAGCAGGTCATGCAGGCCGCTCAGAAGATGGCGGGGTACTCGCTGACAGAAGCGGACAGCCTGCGCAAGGCGATGGGGAAGAAGATCCCAGCGGTGATGCAGGCCCAGGAGGAGCAGTTCATCGCAGGATGTGTTGCCAACGGGTACACGGAGCAGTTGGGCAAGGAGCTCTTCGGGTTCATCGAGCATTTCGCCGGCTACGGGTTCAACAAGAGCCACTCTGCGGCCTATGCGCTCGTCGCCTACCAGACCGCGTGGTTGAAGGTCCACTATCCGTCGGAGTACATGGCGGCCCTGCTGACCTCGGCCAAACGAGACAAGGACCGCACCGCCGTCTACCTGCACGAGTGCCGGATGATGGGAATCCCCGTGTTGGTTCCCGACGTAAACCTCTCGGAGTCGGACTTCGTCGGGAGCGATGGTCGCATTTCCTTTGGGTTGTCTGCGATTCGCAACGTCGGAGAGGCTGTTGTAGATCTCGTGGTATTCGAGCGGGAGAAGAACGGCCCGTTTGTCAGTTTCGACGATTTCGTCAATCGGGTCGACGTCAACGTGCTCAACAAACGAACGATCGAGGCCTTGATAAAGGCTGGCGCATTCGATTCGCTTGCCCACCGCCGCCGCGGCCTGCTCGAGGTGGCGTTCGACACGCTCGACGCCACGATCACCCGTCGCCGGGCGGAGGATATGGGTCAGTACAGCCTGTTCGGCAGCGCAGATGTTGGTGAAGAGTCAGTCGGGATCGTGGTCCCCGAGATCGAGTGGGACAAGAAGGTCAAGTTGGGATTCGAGAAAGAGATGCTCGGCCTATACGTCTCCGACCACCCCCTGCTCGGTGTCGAGGCGACCCTCGAAGCCATGTGCTCGGCATCCATCCCCGGGCTCTGGGATCTGAAGGATCGTGCGCAGGCCTCAATCGGTGGCATCGTCGGAGCGATCACCACCCGGTATACCAAGGCCGGCGAGCCGATGTATTTCTTCAGTCTCGAGGATCTGCAGGGTGCGGTCGAAGTGGTCAGCTTCCCGCGTACGGTGTCCGAGTTCGGTCCGCTCATCCGCGAGGATGCCATCTTGATCGTGACCGGGCGGGTCGACCATCGCGGCGACGATGTCAAGTTCATCGCCCAGCAGATCCACGAACCTCAACTCGATGCTGATTCGGTTGTCCGACTCAAGGTGCCCGCGACCCGCCTGTCGCAGGACACGGTGGGCAAGCTGCGTGGCATTTTGAGTAATCATCCAGGAGCCGCGGAGGTGTACCTCCACATGACGGCGGACAACGGTGAGAAAGTGCTGCGACTCGGAAAGGAGCACCGGGTCGAAGCCCGCTCCGCCCTGTTCGCCGAGCTGCGCGAGCTGCTGGGACCGTCGGTGGTGTTGTAACCACCCAGTTTCCAGTTTCCAGTCAAGCCCATCACTGGTCGATCACCGCATCGAGATCAATACCGTCGAGGAGTGCAATCAGCGATTCCGCATCGGTCAAGGGGACGGGTACCCACGGAACGGCGATGAGGGGGACCCCGTAGCGGTCGGCGAGTCCCACCATGGCAGCCGACTGGCGCCTGGCCTCACCGCCCCAGTTCACCAGGTTCTTCGTCAGCTCGGCTCGGACTGCCGGGTCGGGGACGTTGGGGATCGGCAGCAGGGCGGCGTCGGCCCAGGCCGTCGGTAGGGCGCGGTTGAGGATGATGGCGGCCGGCTTCACGTCGGTTTCGGTCAACTCCTCGAAGAAGCGAACAGCCTCGGCAACGGGTGCGGGATCGGCTGTGGTCACCACCAGCGTGGTCGCTTGCTGTAGATACCGCTGCATCGTGTGAGCCCTCGCCGTCAACGCGTCGTACATGGTCCGCAGATCGAGCAGGAACTCGGCGACGTCCTCGAGTAACGGTCCGCCGAGCACGCTATCGGCGACCTTGAGCAGCGGCCTTCCGGTGAATCGATACAGGAATCGGCGGCCGGGCAGCTGGGCACCGGTCAGCCAGTGCAGCAGCCTCCCCCCCACGAGATCGGCTGTTCTTGCTGGGGCGAGATAGAAATCAAGACCACCAGCCGACGGCGGGGTATCGATGACGATGCGGTCCCAGCTCCCGGACTCGATGAAGATCGACATTGCCTCGGCAGCGGCAAAGGACTGCGCGGCAGGGAATCGATCGGCCAGGGCTCGGAAGTACGGGTTCACCAACAGGCGGTCTGCGATCTCCGGCTCGCTGTAGCGATGTACGATCGCTTCCCATGATGCGGTAGCGTCGAGCATCGCGGCCCACACGCCGGGTGCGTCGATCACCGGCACAGGATCCCCACCGAGGCTGGTCAAATCGAGGGCGTCGGCGAGCCGCTTCGCGGGGTCAACCGTCATGACCAGGGTACGTGTGGTGCGAGAGGCGACGGCGATGGCCAGCGCTGCCGACAGAGTGGTCTTGCCAACTCCTCCGGCTCCGGTCACGACGACCACCTTTGTTCCGCTCACAAGAGCCGCTCGCATTCATCGGCAAGGCGCTCCGCGACCTCTGCTGGTGTCCGCATGTCGAACAGGTAGGGGAGCCGTGGATCGTCTGGCACGGCGTCGAGCCACTTCCTTTGCTGTGCGGTGAGGTCGCTGTGCAGCAAGCCCGCGTCCCTGGCCTCCGATGGATCCAGCCGTTCGATAGTGGCGCGAGACGCTTCCAACGGGTCGAAGACGCGATTGGCGAGCACGCCGGCAATGAGGATCTGACGCTCCTTGTCGATCTGGGCGATCGCCTGACGGGTCTCCACGATGGGAAGCTCCTCGGCGGTTGTGACCAGCGCCAATCCACTCACTTCAGGGTCGCCGAGGGTGGCTTGGAGCCTTGCCGCCTGTTCTCGTACCCCACCGGTTGGGATGAGACCGGTGATCGTTTGGGGGGCGGTCAGGTACGACTGGAGCTGGCCAAGGGGGGGTGCGTCGACAACCACCAGATCCCAATCTCCCTCCCACACTTCGAAGATCGGCTTTCCCATCGTGACGATCTCCCGTACCCCTGGAGCGGTGTCGACGAGGACGTTGAGTGCCTTGCTCAACTGAGTGGTAGGGAGAGATCGAGCCGCTCGCACCTGGAGTTTGAGGTATTGGTCGAGGGCGTTAGCGCGGTCGACAACGGAGGCGAAGAGACCAGGGTGGACCTGCAGCGGTTCGGTGCTGAGGGTCTCGATGCCGAAATGGGAAGCTAGGCCGAGGGCCTCAGTCATCGCAACGGCGAGAACCCGCCGGCCATGACGGGCAGCGACAATGGCAAGCGCCGCGGTCACCGCTGACTTCCCGACACCCCCCTTGCCGGAGACGAGCAGCAGGCGTCGGTCGAGCATCATGGGGCGGCGATAGTCGGCAGCCGCAAGTTTCCGACGGCGGCGGTGCGCTTGGTGTTGGTGAGATCGGTCGATGGGTTATCGGTTGTCTCGGCGGAGGTGGTCTGATTTTTTCCGCTCTTGCTGCTGCGCAGCGGGCCGCTCGGGCCCCGGCTCAGCGGGTTCTCTTCTTCAGCAAAAGCCAGGTCGCGTTCCATCCGCTTCGCCTTGGTGAGATCGGTCGATGGGTTATGGGTTGTCTCGGCGGAGGTGGTCTGATGTTTTCCGCTCTTGCTGCTTCGCAGCGGGCCGCTCGGGCCCCGGCTCAGCGGATTTCCCTCATCGATACCGGCCAGATCGCGTCTCATCCACTTCGCCTCTGGTTGGGGTCAGGGACCACCGTCGCTGAGTGGAATCCGCAATACGAGCGCGTCGTCATCGACAGACCACTCGGCGCGTCCGATCAGTGAGTAATCCATGTAGTCGTTCTCGGCGCTGGCGATCCACTGTCGGCGCGCATCACCCTCGAGCGGTGGGATGCCGCGCTCCTTGACGGCGGCGGCGCGGTCTCGGAATCGCTCGACGAAATCGTCGACATTCAACTGGGCCATCGCATCCTCCTAGCCGAGCAGGCTAACGGGCTGGATCATTCACCCGGCACTTCGAGGGCGGCCCGTTTTGCCGCAGATCGGCGCTCGGACTCGAGTCTGGAGAGCTCGTAGTCGTCGTAATCGACAAACTTCATCCCATCGGCGATGAGGCGGTGCCCGGCGACGTCACCGATGAGCCGGTGCATCTCCTGAGCCACCCTGCGGTAATCCGGATGCCCGGTGCGCTGGCTGCGCAACTCGGTGAAGTGGAAGGCCTCTCTGGCGTTCATGTGCAGGTAGTACCGGATGCGGTAGGCGAAGGGGATGACGTACTGGGCGACATCCTCCCCATGAGCGGATGCCACTCTCTCGTGGAGTGCCTCCGCCCGTTCCATGGCCTCTGCCCACTGTGCCCCGCCGCCGATGTCGGCGATGGAGCCCGGGGTGACGAAACCGTGGACGGGTGAAAGGCGCTGCCATTCGAGGGTCAGCATCCGGTGGCGCTGCAGGTCGCGGAAGACCCCGTAATCGGAGAGGACATCGAACCGGTAGAACACCCGCTCCATGGATCGACCCGGCTTGTGCCTCCGGTTGCCACGCTCGCCGATGGCGGCGCGAATCAACGTTTGCCGGTCCTCGACGGGAAGCCGGCGCACATAGTCGAGCAGTTGATCGTCTGGCAGATCGGAAGCGGAGTACAGCGCAGCTGCCGCCACCTTGGTCTCGGCGTCCGGATCCCATTCAACGAGCGTGACTTCGTCTCGGTGCTGTGGCGCAAGCCCGATTTGGGCGGCACGGGCGCCGAGTCCAGCAGCCACAGACGCCAGATAGTCGCTCCACGCTCCGCCTCTATCGGGGACGTCGACTCGTTTGAGGAACGAAGGGATTACCTTGCGCAGCTCGGTGAGGATGAGGTCGGAATAGCTGCGCGCCTCGTGCAGGGGGTGGGAACGCATGCGAAGCAGCAGTGCCTCATATGCTTGGCCGCTTGCGAAAATGCCGAGATTGGACACAGTGGATGCCGGGAGCAGCCCGCGAAGATCGTCGCACGCCTTGGCTCTGATAGTGGAACGCCAGACGAAGCTGGAATCCCCCTCCTGTTGTGGGAACAACGTCTCGTAATACGGAACCGCACGGGCCACGAGGGATGAGTAGGCATCGAACAGCCAATCCATTTGCTCCACGTAGTCGTCGCCGAGGGTGGAGCCTGCTAGCTCGGTTGGGATGTGATAGCGATAGCGAGCTCCGAGCTTCCGGTCGTAAAAGATGTAGCGAGTCGACTCCTCGAGGTAAGAGCCGAGGCGTCCCCATTCGAGGACCTTGGTGAGCAGGTTGGAGGCTTGTTCGCAGGCGATGTGCGCAGCACCCAGTTGGGCGACCGAGTCGTCCCCGTACTGGGTGAATACGCGGTCGTAAAGTCGCTCGGCTCGCTGCAGGTCGACTATCGGATCGGCGCCATCGAGTTGCCCGGCGATCGCCTCCAACCCGGCATCGGCGTCGGCGACGAATTCATCGAGGAAGAGGCGCCGCACCGATTTCGGTGAGCGGCTGTAGCGTGCGAACAACGCACCTTTCACCACCTCAGGCAGGTTGACGACCGCATAGACCGGTCCATCGAGCTCGGTGAAGAACCTGCCGAGCACGGCGCGCTCGTCGTCGGTGAACGTCTCGACGTGGTAAGCCGGCGGGGGAAGGATTGTGGTGGTCATAAGGCGAATGACATCAGTGTGATTCGAGACGGTAGCAGCATGTCAACCTGCCCGTCGGGGTACGCTGCGCTGCGTGGTCATCCTGCTGAGAGTCGTCCAAGCGATCCTGCTCGCGGTCGTCGCTGCAATCGCCGCAGTGCCGCTATTCCTCGTATTCGATCTGGTCTCAGGCGGAACGGCACTGGGGCTGTGCCCGAGCGGGATCGCCAGGTGTGAGCCTGGATATTTCAGCGGCATCGAGCTATTCGGAATCCTGCTCGTTGCTCTGTTCATTGCCATCGGAGGCGTCGGACTGTGTGCGGCAGGGATCCGACGCGTTCAAAGTACTCAGGGCGCGCACCGATAAGTGACCGGTCGTCTCTCGATAGAAGTTGAGCCTCTGTTTTTCCCGCTCTTGCCACTGCGTGGCGGGCCGCTCGGGCCCCGGCTCAGCGGACTTCTCTGATCGTTGATGCCCAGTGGTCGCATCCGCTTCGCCTTCGTTTCCCGCTCTTGCCGCTTCGCGGCGGGCCGCTCGGGCCCCGGCTCCGCAAATGGCTTTTCGCAAAAGAGACCGGATCGTGCGCTATTTGCGGAGCCTCGAGTACCAAGTAATCGAGTCGTCAGCCATCAGTCGTCAGTCCTCAGCAACAAACGTTGCGTTGAGTTTTGGCTCGCGACTCGCGACTCACGACTCGTAAGCTTCGCTACCCATGTCCGATGCCCCGACCGTCGCCGAACGCGCACAAGCGGAAGAAATCCTTGACCGCCTGAGGCAGCGTTACCCGGAGATGTCGACCGCACTCCGGTACGACAATCCGTGGCAGCTGCTCGTCGCCACCGTGCTCTCCGCGCAGACCACCGATGACAACGTGAATGCGGTCACGCCGGTGTTGTTCCAGCGTTGGCCGACGGTTGACGACCTGGCAGGAGCCGACCTAGAGGAGGTCGAGGAGGTGGTGTACTCGACCGGGTTCTTTCGGCAGAAGACCGCGTCGATCATCTCCCTCTCCGCGGATTTGGTGGACCGCTACGACGGCGTGGTCCCCGGCGACCTAAACGATCTGATCACGCTGCGCGGCGTCGGGCGCAAGACCGCAAGTGTGGTCCTTGCTGAGGCGTTCGGTCAGCCGGCGATTGCCGTGGACACCCATGTGAACCGCGTGTCCAACCGACTCGGGCTGGTGTCGACAAGTGCACCCGAGAAAATCGAGTTCGCCCTGCGCGATCTGTACCCACAGGTAGATTGGGGTGCAATCTCCATGCGGTTCATCCAATTCGGCCGCGAGGTGTGCGTAGCGCGGCGCCCGAGATGTTGGAAGTGCCCGCTAGCCGACGTGTGCCCATACCCGGACAAAACACCGGCCCCGGAGCCGGACGAGGTTTAGAAGCGCACCCGCGTCTCATTTCATAGAACCCCTAGGAGGCAGCGGAGCTCCTGCCGCGGCGGGCCTTTACGATGTCCATGCCCTTCGTCTCAGGTAGCCGCAGGGTGAGGAACACTGCGCCGATCACGCCGACACCGAGAATTGCGATTGTCGTTGGCAACCCGACTTGGCCGATGAGCAGGCTTGCGATCAGGAACCCAGCAATGCTCCCGATAATGGCGACGTTGGTGATCCAGCCTGCGGCGGTGGCTCGGACCCTGGTCGGAAACAGCTCGGCTCGCATCGCACCGAGGGCGGGGGTCAGCATCGTGGCGCCGAACGTCGCTAGGAATACCGAGACGGCAAGGAACCAGCCGCTGTCGAGCAAATAGAAACCGAGGCCCCCGACCAGACCGATGATGATCGCAGTGACAGTCGTCGGCCGCCTCCCGATTCGGTCTGCGGCTCGCCCCCCAACGAGCAAGCCGACCGTGCCGAGTCCGCTGGCCACGATCAGGAGGAACCTGGCGGCTCCTGCCTGCCATCCCAAATCGTTGATGAGCCGTTCCAGGACGAAGTCGAAAGCGGGCGAGGCAAAGGCGGCGATGAAAAAGGACACGCCGGCCAGCGGCCAGAAATGCTTGCCGAGCCCCATGCGCAGGGCGCTCACGAATGAGATCGCAGGACCCGTTCGGAATGCGCGGCTCTCGGGCAAGAACCTAAGCAGCAAGGGGATCGCCAGCAGGCTCAACCCGGCGAGAGCAAACAGGATCCGCCATGCCTCATCGGCGCGCTCGGCCAGTGGGAGGAGAAGTAGACCCGTGCCGACGCCAAGCGAGCCGGCCAACCCGTACAAACCCATCCCATAGCCGCGCAACCCAGGCGTCAACTCCTCCGCCAGCAACACCATCCCGAGCCCGGCGATGGCGACGACGCCGATCCGGACTCCCGACTGGGCAACGATGTAGACGGCGGGAATGGGTACGAAGGCCGTGAGCAAGCTGCCGGTTGCTAGCAATGCATATGCAGCCATCAGGGGAAGCTTTCTCCCGCGGCGGTCGGCGACGATCGAGAACCCGACTCCGAGGAGCGAAGCGGCGCGTACGCCGGCGAATACCAGGGCCATGGTGCCCTCTGTCAGATCGAGGGAAAGCCTGGCAAAAGGGAGGGTGTGGGCCATCTGCGCGCCGGCGTAGCCGGCGACGAACGCAACGATCCCGAGCAGGAACACGATTCGCCGGTCGCTGACGGTGAACGTTTCAGTCGGGCTGAGGAACTTGGGTAATGCCATACGCGAGCCGAAGAGGGGGTGGAGGAACGACGGGAGCCTACCGTCGCCGGGAACATCAGGGCCGCCGCTACCGTTCTTTCCCACGGTCCCTACGGAGGATCTGTGACCGAAGTCTCACTCATTGCCGCCGCGCTGGCAGGCGCCGCTTCCTTCCTGTCGCCTTGCGTGCTGCCCTTGCTGCCGGGATATATCTCTTTGATGTCCGGCTACTCGCTTCAGGAGTTGTCGACCGGCGAGGTGTCGATGCGGAGGGTGGTGGGAATGACAGGGCTGTTCGTATTCGGGTTCAGTGCTGTGTTCGTTGCCCTCGGGGCCACCGCCACCTCGCTGTCGGCGTTCCTGAATCAGCAGATCTTCACCCAGGTCGCCGGTTGGGTGATCATCGGTATGGGCCTGTTCATTGCCGTCACCGCCGTGTGGTCTCCAACGCTGCTGCTGCCGATCATGAGAGAACGGCGCGTCGAAGCCCACGGTGCGCAGACGCTCGGCTACTTCGGCCCCCCAGTAATGGGAGCGGCCTTTGCCTTCGGTTGGACCCCGTGCATCGGGCCCTTTCTCGCCTCGGCGCTAGCCCTGGGAGCGGCCACTGCGACGGTAGGGGAGGGCATGACCGTGCTTCTCTTCTACTCCCTCGGACTCGGAATCCCGTTCCTGGTGACATCGCTGTTGCTGGCCAAGGCCTTCTCAGCGTTTGACTGGATCAAGCGATACCTGACACCCATCACCGTCGTCTCTGGACTGCTGCTCGTCGCGTTCGGCGTGGTGATGGTCACCGGTCGCCTTGGCCAGCTGTCCAATTTCTTCTTCGAGCTGCTCGACAGCCTCGGCCTGGACAGCCTGACGACTTCTTAGAGTCGCAAGTCTTGGAGTCGCGAGTCGCAAGCCAGAATCTCTGGGATGGGGGCTCGGAAACTGGGGACCCGTGTCCGGCCACCGGCAACGAGGAACCGAAGATCAAGCAACCTCATCGCAGCCGTCGGTGGTACTCGCCCCTGGATGGAGAGATACGAGCATCGCTACTCGCGACTCGCGACTCGGGACCTGGTCGCTAGTCTCGCTCGGTGAGGTTTTCCCTGAGCGAAGACGATTTTCTCGACCTGGCTTCCGATTATTCGGTGGTCCCGGTCGCACTCGAGGTGCTCGCAGACAGGGACACGCC
>CAXMPL010000184.1:0-7201 GCA_964195125.1 uncultured Kiloniellales bacterium
TTCTTGCATGACCGATCGCTACGACGCCGTGATCATCGGCGCAGGAGTCATCGGGGCCAACCTCGCCTTCGAGCTGTCAAAGGCGGGGTACCGCACCGTCAACCTGGACAAGCTTCCTGCGTCCGGATACGGATCGACGGCCAACTCGTGCGCCATCATCCGCACCCACTACTCGACGTGGAACGGCGTAGCCATGGCCTACGAGGGGGTCTTCTACTGGCGAAAGTGGCCGGAGTACCTCGAGGTCGATGACGAGCGGGGTCTGATCGAGTACGTCGAATGCGGCGGGGTCTACCTCGGCAACGACGAGCGCTACGCAGAGAAGGTGCTCCCGATCTTCGATGAGATCGGCATCCCGTACGAGATCTGGGACAACCAGACGCTCGCCGAGCGCATCCCTGGTATCAACCCCGGCAGGTTCGCCCCGGCCACCCGAGCCGACGACGACCGCTTCTGGGAGGAGCCATCCGAGGACCTGGACGGGGCGATCTACTCGCCGGTCGCCGGCTACATCACCGACCCGCAGCTGGCGACCCACAACCTGCAGCGCGCCGCCGAAGCCAAGGGTGGCGAGTTCCGCTTCAACACCGAGGTGGCCGCGATCCCATCACGAGCCGGGAGGGTCACCGGTGTCGAGCTCGCCGACGGCTCCTCAATCGAGGCGCCGATCGTGGTGAATGTGGCAGGGCCGCACTCGTTCGTGATCAACGAGATGGCCGGCGTCGCCGACGCCATGAAAATCAAGACCAGGGCGCTCCGTCACGAGGTCCACCACCTGCCGCAGCCGGAAGGGCTCGACTTCGAGAACAACGGGTATCTGGTTGGCGACGACGACCTCGGCACATACTTCCGCCCGGAGGTTGGCAACAATTTGCTGCTGGGCAGCCAGGACCCCGACTGCGATCCCAAGGAGTGGATAACCGACCCCGACGACTTCAACAGGCAGCTCACCGATGACCAATGGGAGACGCAGGTGTACCGGCTGGCGAAACGGCTGCCCGATCTCGGCATACCAAGCACCAAGAAGGGCGTCGTCGACCTCTACGACGTGAGCGACGACTGGATTCCCATATACGACCGTACCGACCTCGACGGCTTTTACGTCGCCGTCGGCACCAGTGGGAATCAGTTCAAGAACGCCCCGAGCGCGGCGTATGCCATGACCGAGCTCATCCAAAGGGTGGAGGCCGGCCACGACCACGACGCCGACTCGGTGAAGATCACCCAGCGGTACAGCGGACTCGAGCTCGATATGGGCGCCTTCAGCCGCAATCGTGAAATCAACATGGACTCGTCCTTCACCGTCTTGGGGTAGCAGCAGCTGCGTTGACGGCCGATTGCCGGAGGTGGGTCGGATGGGCTATGTCAGGTACGTTTCATTGACGGCGACGCTCAGCTCCACGATCGCCGTCGCAATCGACCTCACACTGCCTGCTTTCCACGAAATCAAGGACACCTTTGGATTGCCGCGGGAGTCGAGCTTCCGTTGCCTTGACCATCTGGCTGCACTTGCTGGGTATCACCGCGGCGCAGGTCTCTAGCCGTCCGCCGGCCGATCATTTCGTCGCAAACCGAAGTGCCAAAGCAAGTAGGTCGGTCCACAATGTGGCACGGGCAGGTAAGGTCGACCCATGACGCCGGTCCAATCCGTCGAGCGCTCGTTTGCGATCCTCGAGACCCTCGCCGTCCAACCCGGGGGTCTTTCCGAGACGGCGCGTCGTGTCGGCCTGCCGAAGAGCACCGTCGCCAGGCTCATCGCAACCCTGGAAGCGGTCGGCGGTGTAGAACGTGTCGGCGATCGCTACTACGTCGGTCCCGCGATCGAGAGCATGACCGCACCGGGATCGGGAGCCACCGGACTGATCGCGCTGGCCGTCCCACATCTCGATTATCTCGCCGCCGAGACCGGGGAAGCGGCAGGGCTGAGCATCGCAGACGGTGATCGGATGCACACGATCGTCCAAAAGGACGTCGATCGTCCCGTGCAGGCCAGAGATTGGACCGGAGAGATTGCACTGATGCACAGCGTCCCATCCGGGCTGAGCGTGATGGCGCAGTGGCCGGAGGACCGGCTCGCCGGATACCTCGATCGGCCGCTCCCGCAAAGCACAGCGAAGACGCTTGTCGATGCCGACCAGATCAGAGACCGGCTTGACCTCATCAGGAATCAGGGGTACGCCTGGGGCAAGGAGGAGTTCCACGAGGGGATCAACTCGGTGGCGGCTCCGGTCAGGGACGAGTCGGGCGCCATCGTCGCCGTCGTCCACCTGCACGGGCCTGCGTTCCGCTTCCCGCAAGCCGGTTCGGAAGAAGCGATCGGACGCACCCTCGCCGCCGCGGCAGATCGGCTGGCCGGCTCGTACGGCACCTCGGGTGCAGCCCTCTAGGGTTGCCGGGTGACCGAGCGCGGACCGTCCAAGTATTCAGCGTTCTCGCTGTTCCGGCGAGGACTGAGCGGACGGCCTTGGGCGCGGGCGTGGCGCCGCCATGACCTCCGCCCAAGCTACGACGTGGCCATCATCGGCGGTGGTGTCCACGGGCTCGCCACGGCCTACTACCTGGCCCGCAACCATGGCATCACCAACGTTGCCGTCTTGGAGAAGGCATACATCGGGAGCGGCGGTTCCGGCCGCAACACCGCGATCGTCCGCTCCAACTACCTGACCCCCGAAGGCTCGGTCTTCTATGACCGCTCGGTCAAGCTCTACGAAGGCCTCGCCGCCGATCTCAACTTCAACGTCATGTTCGAGCAGCGCGGCCACATGACCCTGGCCCACAACGACGGGTCGTTGCGAACCATGCGCTGGCGAGCCGAGGTCAACAAGCACCAGGGCATCGACTCGGAGGTCATCGGTCCCCAAGAGATCAAACGGCTGGCACCGATCATCGACGTCAGCGACCGCCCCCGGTATCCAATTCTGGGCGCGCTCTGGCACCCGCCGGGAGGCATCGTCCGCCACGACGCCGTGGTCTGGGGCTACGCCAGGGCCGCCGACAGCCTTGGCGTGCACATTCACCAGGAGACCGAGGTCACCGGCATCGACGTATCGGACGAACAGGTTCGCGGGGTGCAGACCTCGCGCGGATCGGTGTCGGCGCCTATCGTGATCAACTGCACCGCAGGCTGGAGCTCGCTCATCGCTGACATGGCAGGGGTGCGCCTTCCGATCACCACCCGGCCCCTGCAGGCAGCCGTCACCGAGCCGGTCCAGCCGATCCTCGACCCTGTCGTGGTTTCCGGGTCCCTCCATGTATACGTCAGCCAAACCGCCCGCGGCGAGTTGGTCTTTGGTGCAAGCGTCGACCCGTTCGCCTCCTATTCGACCAGAGGCTCACTCGATTTTGCAGAAGGCCTGGCAAGCCATGTGCTCGAGCTGATGCCGTCGCTTTCGAAGATGCGGCTGCTGCGCCAGTGGGCCGGGTTGTGTGACCTGACTCCCGACTTCGCACCGATCATCGGGCCAACCCCGGTGGACGGGTTCTTCGTCGACGTGGGTTGGGGCACATACGGATTCAAGGCGGGGCCGGTGGCCGGCGAGCAGACCGCAGCAATGGTCGCCACCGGTGTGGTGCCAGACCTGATCGCGCCCTTCGGTCTGGATCGCTTCCAGAGGGGCGACCTCACCGCCGAGAAGGGAGCTGCCGCCGTTGGACACTGAGATGGCGATGCATCGGACCACCCGCAATTATCTCGACCACGGTGGAGCAGTGTTTCCCGCTCTTGCCGCTGCGCGGCGGGCCGCTCGGGCCCCGGCTCAGCGGGATACCTCTGTGCTGCTAATCATCCAAGCAATCGATCCGCTTCGGCTCTCATGCTGCTGATCACGTGTCCGCACTGCGGGCCACGCAACGGTGACGAGTTTTCCTTCGAGGGCGAGGTCGTCGACCGGCCGCTGATGGGCTGCAGTGAGGAGGCGTGGCGGGCCTACCTGTACGAGCGGCACAACGTTGCGGGTTGGCAGGAGGAGCGATGGTTCCACGTGGCCGGATGTCGACGCTTCCTCGACGTCGAGCGCCACACGATCAGCAACGAGATCAGATCGGTGCGTGACGTCGCCCGGGATCCGGAATGACGACTCGTCGACTGCCGCAGCGGCCTGGCGAGATCATCGATCGAGGTCGGCGGATCGAGTTCACATGGAACGGCAGCGTGGCCTTCGGCCTCGAGGGTGACACCATCGCCTCGGCGCTCGCCGCCGCCGGCGTCTCCGTGTTCTCGCGGAGCTTCAAATACCACCGCCCCCGCGGGATCCTGACCGCTGATCACCACGACCCGAACCTGTTCCTCCAGGTCGATGACGAGCCCAACGTGCGGGGCGGGCACCGGCTAGTCGAGGACGCCATGGCAGTTCGCTCCCAGAATGCGTGGCCCTCGCTCCGCTACGACCTGCGCTCGGCCAACCGCCTGGTGGGCCGCTTCCTCACCCCTGGTTTCTACTACAAGACGTTCATGGCGCCCGAACCCCTCAAGCCGACGTACCAACGCGTCCTGCGGCGGTTCAGCGCCGGCGGGACCGTCGGTACCGCTACACAGCGCACATTCTCGGAGAAGCACTTCGCCCATCCCGATGTCGTGGTGGCCGGCGGCGGGCCGGCCGGGATGGCAGCAGCGGTTGCGGCCGCGGACGCGGGCGCACGAGTCATGCTCGTCGAGGAGAACCGCACCCTCGGCGGCCACCTCCGCTACGCCGGGGCCGCCGCACTGGGCCCCCTGAGTGACCTACGCGACGCCGTCCGGGCCGCGGACGGAATCGAGGTGCTGACCGACGCCGCGGTGACCGGCCGCTACGACCACAACTGGGTGGGGATCGTGCAGGCAACGGCGGCAGCGGAGCGGCTGATCAAGGCTCGAGCCAAGTGTCTCGTTGTTGCCGCAGGCAAAATCGAGCGGCCCTATGTGTTCGAGGGAAACGACCTGCCAGGGGTGATGCTGTCTGGTGCAGCGATGCGGCTGATGAATCTGTGGGCGGTGTCGCCGGGGGCCCGCGCCGTCGTCGTCACGGCAAACGATCGTGGTGACGCCGTGGTCGAGCAGCTCGGTGGGGCGGGTGTCGACGTGGCCGAAGTCGTGGATCTCCGACAGACGAAACAGCAGCTGGTGAGGGCTCGTGGCCGCGGTCGCCTCGCCAGCGTCGAAGTGAGCGATGGACGGGTCATCGACGCCGATCTGCTGGTGATCGCGGTGGGATGGACGACTGCGACATCGCTGCTGAACATGGCCGGTGCTCGGCCGGTCTACGAGCCGCGAACGGCGCGCTTCCTGTCCGGCGACCTCCCGGACGACGTGATGGCCACCGGAGAGATCGTGGGTGACGGCTCGTTGGACGAACTCATCGCTCACGGCAGCGCCGTCGGCGCCGAGGCCGGACGCCGGGCGCTGCGGCGTGCCTTCGACTGGGCAAAGTCCACTCCAAGAGCCCAGCCGGCGACGCCCCCTTCCGACGAGCCCACCACGATCCCGCCGCTCGCCGCGGCCGACCATCCTGAGTTGTTCAGCGCGCCAAGCGATGGATTCGTCGACTTCTCCGAGGACGTCAGGGGCAAGGACCTGGCGCTGGCGGCCGCCGAGGGATACCACTCGATCGAGCTATCCAAGCGATACACGACGGCAACGATGGGGCCGATCCAGGGCAAGCTGGAACTCGTGAACGCGGTGGCGGTCCACGCCGAGGCCATCGGTGCCACCATCGCCGAGACCGGGACCACCACCTGGCGACCGCCCTACGCCCCCATCACCCTCGGGGCGCTCGCGGGAGCGGACGAGGATCCGGTGCGGCGGTCCCCCATGCACGACTGGCATGTGGAACACCGCGCCGTCCCGCTCGTCGCCGGGCAATGGATCCGACCCGACCACTACGGCGACCCCGCCGCCGAGGTTGGCAACACCAGGGAGCACGTCGGGATCATCGACGTGAGCCCGCTTGGCAAGATCGACCTGCGCGGCCCGGACGTCTCCAAGCTGCTCGACTTCGTCTACATCAACCGGTGGTCGCAGCTCGGCATCGGTCGAGTCCGCTATGGCGCCATGGTCGGGGAGGACGGCGTCGTGATCGATGACGGCGTCACCGCCCGTCTCGGCGAAGACCGCTATTACATGACCACGACGTCTTCAGGTGCGGGGAGAGTGTGGCATTGGCTAGACGACTGGATGCAGACCACCGCCCCGTGGTGGGACGTCCGTATGACCGCGGTCAGTGACGGCTACGCGGCGATGAACGTTGCCGGCCCGAATTCACGCCGGCTGCTAGAGCGCGTCGCCGAAGACATCGATCTCTCGGCGGATGCGTTCGCATACATGCAAGCCAGAACGGGAACGGTAGCGGGCATCCCCGATTGCATCGTGCTCCGCATCGGTTTTACCGGCGAGCTGAGCTTCGAGTTGCACGTTCCGGCGGGCTTTGGATTGCACGTTTGGACATCCTTGTTGGAGGCAGGAGCAGATCTCGGGGTTGAGCCCTTCGGCATCGAGGCGCAACGGATCATGCGGCTCGAAAAGGGCCATCTCATCGTGGGCCAGGACACCGACGGGCTCACCAAGGCCCACGAAGCTGCGCTCGGGTGGGCGGTGAGAGCCGACAAGGCCGACTGTGCGGGCAAGCCGGAGCTGCAATGGGAGAGCGAGGCAGGGCCGCAGCGGATGCTCGTCGCCATCCAGCCCGATGCACCGAGCCTGGTGCCTGCCGAGGCCAGCCAGATCGTGGCCGGTGATCGGATCGTGGGAAGGGTCACCTCGAGCCGGATGTCCCCGACGCTTGGTCGTGGGGTGTGCCTCGCCATGATCGACGCCGACTTCGCGGAACCGGGAGCAACGGTGACCATCCGTCTCCCCGACGGCACGAACGCAGCAGCGACGGTGATGGAACAGACGGCCCACTTCGACCCTGAGGGAGAGCGGCTCCGTGGTTGAGCACTTCGCCAGCCCGGTCACCGTTGCCGAGGAGGACCTCGGCACCGCCCGGCTGACCGACGAGTCCGTAGCACCCAAGTGGCGGACCTGGGACGATCGGTGGTCGGTACCGCTGGGCCGGGCGCGTTCGGTCGAGGACCTTTTGGTGTTCTCCATCTCGCCTGGCGAGTGGCTCGTCATCGGAGGCACCGCCCCACCCGACGGCGTCGACCTGACTCACGTGCGGGCCATGTTCCGGCTCAGCGGATCGGGTGCCCGGGATCTCCTCGGACACCTCTGTGCCATCGACCTCAG
>CAXMPL010000185.1:0-2535 GCA_964195125.1 uncultured Kiloniellales bacterium
GTTTTCCTTGACCTTGGTCAATACATACGCCATGGCGCCGCCGATGGCGGCAACGACCGCGGCGAGCAGGAACCATTTCTTCCTGGCCATTCCTGGTCCTTTCTCACGAGACGAAGCCTGCTTCGATAAGAGCAAGCTTCCCCAGCATCGGGTAGGCGTGGATAAGTGCGCGCTAAGGGAGACTGAACGTGTCCATAACCGCGCTCGGAGAATATTCTTGCCGTAGGTGTCCTCGTGGGCCGCTCCCATTCGTAAGTAGGGTGAACGCGGGAACGCCCGCACCAACGTGAGGAGCACTCATGAGTCAATACCTGTTGTCCACATACACCGTGGAGGATGAGGTCCCCGGGGCACCGGCGACGCCCGAGGAGATGCAGACGTTTATGGAGCGGGTTATTGCCCTCGAAGCCGAGATGGACGCGAGCGACACGTTCGTCTTCGGTGGAGCGCTCCATGGCCCAGACGCGGCGACCGTCGTCAGCTCGAGCGATGGCGACCCGGTCATGACCGACGGACCGTTCGTCGAGTCGAAGGAGCACATCGGCGGCTTCTACGTCATCAATGCTGAAGACCTCGATGCAGCCCTGGCCTGGGCCGGCAAGACCGCGGAGGCAACCAACCATCCGATCGAAGTCCGCCCATTTCGAGCGACCGGGCGCGTCGAAGATTGGCGCGGCGAGGCGTGACCCCAGCCGTCGCCGCCCATCGGGAAGCGACCGATGTTGAGCGCGTGTTCCGTGAGGTGTACGGCCAGGCGGTGGCCACGCTGGTCCGTGTCTTCGGCGACATCACGCTCGCCGAAGACGCCGTCCAGGACGCCTTTGTTGTGGCGAGCGAGCGGTGGCGGAGCGACGGCATCCCGCCCAACCCGGCGGGCTGGATCGTCACGACCGCACGAAACCGTGCCATCGATGACTTCCGCCGCTCTGCCCGGGGGCGGGAGCTCCATGAACAGCTCGATACGGACCCAAGCACACCGCAAGGCCTCGGCGCCGAGGACTGGGAAGAGGACGGACCCGTGAGTGACGACCAGCTCCGACTCATCTTCACCTGCTGTCATCCGGCGTTGCGAACCGAGCACCAGGTGGCCCTCACCCTACGACTGCTCGGCGGGCTGAGTGTGGACGAAGTGGCCCGCTCGTTTCTGGTGACCGAGCCGGCGATGGCGAAGCGTCTCGTCCGAGCCAAGTACAAGATCAAGGCCGCCAACATCCCCTATCGAGTACCGGCAGACGCCGACCTCCCCGAGCGACTCCGGTCTGTCTTGTCGGTGTTGTACCTCATCTACAACACCGGGCTCGACGATCCGGAACGCGCCGCGTTGCGGAGCGAGGCAATTCGGCTCGCTCGTGCTCTGGTCGAGTTGATGCCCGACGAGCCGGAAGCGGCGGGGTTGCTCGCGCTGATGTTGCTGAGCGAGGCGCGGGTGCCGGCCCGCACTTCCGAGGGCGCCCTTGTGCTCCTGCGGGATCAGGACCGGACGAATTGGGACCGCACGATGATCGAAGAGGGACATGCAATCGTGCGCGCCTGCCTTCGCCGCAACCGACCGGGACCCTTCCAACTCCAGGCCGCGATCCAAGCCGTGCATTGCGACGCCGACTCGTTCGAAGCAACCGACTGGCCCCAGATCGTCGCTCTCTACGATCAACTGTTCTCGGTTATGCCCACGCCCGTGGTTGCACTCAATCGGGCCATCGCCATCGGCGAGACCGAGGGTCCGGGTGCCGCGCTCACTGCGCTCGACGCAATCGCACCCGACCTCGACCACTATCACCTGATGCACGCAGCCAGCGGCACAATGTTGCGTCGCCTTGGACAACGAGATGCAGCGAAGGCCGCCTACGAACGCGCGGCCCACCTCGCAGCGACGGAAGCAGACCGGGGGTTTCTCGCGCAACAGATCGAAGAGTTGGCCGAGGACGGGCCCTCACGCAGCACCGGTCGAACGGATCGCCTGGACCACCAAACGAAACAACTGCGCTGATCGTCCCTGAGTGATCCGCTCCGAGCGTTGGGACACGTCGAACGAATGAGCATCCACTTCCTCGAGGTCCGGCTCACCTCAGACTTGGCACTCCGCACCGCCATCTCAGGGTCGTCGGGGTCGGACGAGGGAGATACCCGATACCCGCCTACGGGCCACGGGCGCACACTGCAGGCATGGAGTTGTTATCCAATCACATCGACTTCGGGGTGGCGAGTGCCTTGGTCGTGCCGCTGCTGATCGCGGTCCTGGTGGCCGCTCTGGCGCTGGTGACGGGTGCGGCCGGTCGGGTGGCCCTGGTCATCGAAGAGCTTCCCTACCGCAGGTCGGTCGGGCGGGATTCAGTCGACGCCGGCCGAATCCCAGACCGAAGCCTGCCGGTTGCACCAATCGAGAGGAGGAGCCGCCATGGTCGAAAGTGAACACACGCCGGACGATGCCCGCGCTGGGGTGGTAGCCGTCACCACGAAGGCCGCCGGGCCCTCACCGAGCAGCCGGAACTGGGCCGCGTTCGCTCACCTTTCCACCTTTTCGGCTCTGGTTGGGGT